>DATGXU010000077.1:0-10390 GCA_035298685.1 Magnetospirillum sp.
TCCAACCCGATCATGCTAATTTCGTTCATGGACGGCCCCCGTCTTCAAGTGGTGAGTGTTCAACGACCACTTTGGCGCATTGCGACGCCGGTGAGCAGGGGCCGTCCACCCCATCATTGCGGGCGCGGCCAAGCGGGTGGACACCCGCGCCCGGCGAGGGAACATCGAAAAGGTTAGATCGTGATGCACATTTTGGGCATCGCGATCTAACCTTTCGCTCTCCCCCACAGACGAAACACAGCGTTTCCCAAGCGGCAGGCTGCGGGAGCGGGGCGTTGGTGGCATGCTGAGCAGGTAGATCGGAGCCTGCCATGTCCGCCATGCCCACGCTGTTCGTCTCTCACGGCTCGCCCATGACCGTGGTCGAGCCGTCGCCCGCCCGCGATTTCCTGACCGGGCTGGGCGCAACGCTGCCGCGCCCCACCGCCATTCTGGTGGTGTCCGCCCACTGGGCCAGCGCGACCCCCATGGTGTCCACGGCGACGCAACCGGACACCATCTACGACTTCTTCGGCTTTCCGCCCGAGCTGTATGCCCTGCGCTACGGCGCCGCCGGGGCGCCGGAATTGGCCGCCGAGGTGGCGGCGGCAACCGGCGCCGGCCCGACCGAGTATGGCCTTGATCATGGCGCGTGGGTGCCGCTGCTGCTGGGCTGGCCGGCGGCGGATATCCCGGTGACCCAGTTGTCCATCCAGCCCCAGCGCGACCCCGCCCATCATTTCCGCCTGGGCCAGGCGCTGGCTCCGTTGCGCCAACAGGGCGTGCTGATCCTGGCCTCGGGGGCGGCAACCCATAACCTGCGCGCCTATTTCAGCAACGATCCGCGCGCGGCCGACCGCAGCCGGGCCTTCACCGACTGGCTGGCCACGGCCGTTGGGGCGGGACGGACGGAAGATTTGCTGGCCTATCGCACCCAGGCGCCCGAGGCCGCCTTCGCGCATCCCACCGACGAACACCTGTTGCCGCTGTTCGTCGCCCTGGGGGCGGGCGAGGGGCAGGGCCGGGTGCTGCACCGCAGCCTGGACGGCTCGCTGGCCATGGATTCCTATGCCTGGGGCTAACGGGCTCGACGCCAGGCAATCAGCGTGCTGGGGTTGAAGGGATTGTCGCCCACCGCTTCGTAGTCCAGCACCTCAAGCCGGATCAGGCCCGCCTCGGCATATCTGGAGATGATTTCCAGCAGGTTGGTGTTATAGCGGCACCCCGCCGCCCACTTCGCCGAATTCTCCACCAGCTTGTCGTCGTCGGGGATGAAGCGCCAATGGGGCAGCAGCTTGGCCCACGTCACGCGATCCTCGATCAGGGTCCGCGCCTCGTCGGCCAGATTGCGATAACGCTGCCAGCCCACCGGCTCGGCATGGGCGCAGGCAACCACGTTGTTGGTCAGCAGCGCGTCGTAAAAGTCTGGCCGCAGCTGCACCACCTGCTCGATGGAATGGCAGGTAAAGGCGACGACCCGGCGGAACTGCCGCAGGAACGACAGGTCGAAGTGATGATAGTCGAAGGGACGGGCCACACCTTGGAACCCCGACTCGGCCGCGAACAGCCGTTCCGCCGTGGCCCGCCCCGCCGCGGTGGGTTCGCAGGCCACATAGGTTATCGGCCTTTCGCCCAAGCGACGGCGCAGCCGCGCCAGGTTGAAGCCCAGGCCGGCGCCGAATTCGACGATGCAATCCACCGCGGGATCGGCCAGCCGTTCCACCAAGCCCACCACCGGCCGGATTTCAGGCAGATCGGACACGGCAGCATAGCGGCCATCGATCACCACCAGCCGATTGGGCGGCACGTCCTGGCCGGCGAACTTTCCCAGCTCGACCGATGGCAGCGAGCGCGCGGTGTCCTGATCAATGAAACCGCTATAGGTGTCGTGGATGGCGTCGTAGCGGGCAATCAGTTGGCCCAGGTCGCGTCCCTGGGCGAAATCGGGCTCCAACTGGTCAAGGATGCGCTGCCAGTTGGCGTCGTAGGTGGCGATCCGCTGTTCCACGTCGGACATGGCGCAGGCTCCCATTAAACAAAGGCCCGCGTCGTTTCCGGCGCGGGCCTTGCTGTTTCAACATCACCGGGCGGTGATCACACCAGCTTGTCCAGCTCGCGCACGATGGCTTCGCCCATGACCGTGGTCGAAACCTTGGCCTTGCCCGGGGCCATGATGTCGGCGGTGCGCAGGCCGCCCTTCAGCACGGCCTTGACCGCGTTGTCGATCATGTCGGCTTCGGCGTCCATGTTGAAGGAATAGCGCAGGCACATGGAGAAGCTGAGGATGGTCGCCAGCGGGTTGGCGATGTCCTTGCCGGCGATGTCCGGGGCCGAGCCATGCACCGGCTCGTACAGGGCCTTGCGGTTGCCGTTGGCGTCGGCGGCGCCCAAGCTGGCCGACGGCAGCATGCCCAGCGAACCGGTCAGCATGGCGGCGCAGTCGGACAGGATGTCGCCGAACATGTTCTCGGTGACCATCACGTCGAACTGCTTGGGATTGCGCACCAACTGCATGGCGGCGTTGTCCACGTACATGTGGCTCAGCTCGACATCCGGGTACTCGGTCTGCTGCAGCTTGATCATCTCTTCGCGCCACAGCACGGTGCATTCCAGCACGTTGGCCTTGTCGACGCTGCACAGCTTCTTGTTGCGCTTGCGGGCAAGGTCGAAGGCGGCGCGGCCGATGCGCTGGATCTCGCTGGTGGTGTAGGTCAGGGTGTTGACACCCTTGCGCTCGCCGTTGGGCAGGGTCTCGATGCCGCGCGGCTGGCCGAAATACAGGCCGCCGGTCAGTTCGCGCACGATCATGATGTCCAGGCCCTGAACCACGTCCTGCTTCAGGGTCGAGGCTTCGGCCAGGGCGTCGAACACGGTGGCCGGACGCAGGTTGGCGAACAGGCCCATTTCCTTGCGGATGCCCAGCAGGCCGCGTTCCGGCTTCTTGTCGAACGGCAGGTCGTCCCACTTGGGGCCACCCACGGCGCCCAGCAGCACCGCGTCGGCGGCCATGGCGGCGGTCAGGGTTTCTTCGGGCAGCGGAGTGCCGCAGGCATCATAGGCCGAGCCGCCGATCAGGCCCTCGGTGATGTCGAACGCCACATTCCGCTTCTTGCCCATCCAGTCGATGATGCGGCGGACCTGGACCATCACTTCCTGGCCGATACCGTCGCCGGGCAGGATGAGAAGCTTCTTGGCGGCCATGGGGAAAACCCTCCGAAAATCTATTGTTTAACCACGAAGACACGAAGGCACGAAGGAACACGAAGAAGGAATGCTTTCTTCCTTTTTCTTCGTGCCCTTCGTGCCTTCGTGGTGAATTTTTCTAGCTTACAGCCAGGGCGACGACTGCACGCGCGCCGCTTCGAACGCCGCGATCTTGTCGCCCTTCATCAGGGTCAGACCGATGTCGTCGAGACCGTTCAGCAGGCAATGCTTGCGGAACTGGTCGACCTCGAACGCGGTCTTCGAGCCGTCGGGGGCGACCACGACCTGGTTTTCCAGATCGACGGTGAAGGTGGCGTTGGCGCCGTTCTCGGCCTGCTTCAGCAGCTTTTCGACCTGTTCGGCCGGCAGCTTGATCGGCAGGATGCCGTTCTTGAAGCAGTTGTTGAAGAAGATGTCGGCGAAGCTGGGGGCGATGATGCAGCGGATGCCGAAATCGGCGATCGCCCACGGCGCATGCTCGCGCGAGGAACCGCAGCCGAAATTGGCGCCGGCCACCAGCACCTTGGCCGAGCGATAGGCCGGCTTGTTCAGCACGAAGTCGGCGATCTCGGCGCCGTCCTGGGTATAGCGCATCTCGTCGAACAGGTTCTTGCCCAGGCCGGTGCGCTTGATGGTCTTCAGGAACTGCTTGGGGATGATCATGTCGGTGTCGACGTTGATCATCGCCAGCGGGGCGGCGACGCCGGTGAGAACGGTGAACTTTTCCATGGCGACTTTCCCCTTACAGCGAGCGCACGTCGGTCAGGCGACCGGTCACGGCGGCGGCGGCGGCCATGGCGGGGCTGACCAGATGGGTGCGGCCACCACGGCCCTGACGGCCCTCGAAGTTGCGGTTCGAGGTCGAGGCGGAACGCTGACCGGGCTTCAACTGGTCGGCGTTCATGGCCAGGCACATGGAACAGCCCGGCTCGCGCCACTCGGCGCCGGCCTCGATAAAGATCTTGTCCAGGCCCTCGGCCTCGGCCTGTTCCTTGACCAGACCGGAACCGGGAACGATCAGCGCCTGCACGCCGGCGGCGACCTTGCGGCCCTTGAACACTTCGGCGGCGGCGCGGAAATCCTCGATGCGGCCGTTGGTGCACGAACCGATGAACACCACGTCGATCTTGATGTCGGTGGCCTTCATGCCCGCTTCCAGGCCCATGTAGTCCAGCGAACGTTCGACCGCCTTGCGCTTGCCCTCGTCCTTGATGTCGGCCGGAACCGGCACGGTGCCGGTGATGGCGATGACGTCCTCGGGGCTGGTGCCCCAGGTCACCTGCGGCACCAGGGTGGCGGCGTCGATCTCGACCTCGGCGTCGAACTTGGCGTCGGCGTCGGTGAACAGCGTCTTCCAATAGGCCACGGCGGCTTCGAACGCGGCGCCCTTGGGGGCGCGCGGCTTGCCGGCGACGTAGTCGAAGGTGGTCTGGTCGGGGGCGATCAGACCGGCGCGGGCGCCGCCCTCGATGGCCATGTTGCACACCGTCATGCGGCCTTCCATGGACAGCGAGGTGATGGCCTCGCCGGCGAACTCGATCACATAGCCGGTGCCGCCGGCGGTGCCGATCTTGCCGATGATGGCCAGCACGATGTCCTTGGCGGTGACGCCGGCCGGCGCCTTGCCCTTGACCGTGATGCGCATGTTCTTGGCCGGCTTCTGCACCAGGGTCTGGGTGGCCAGCACGTGTTCGACCTCGGAAGTGCCGATGCCGAAGGCCAGGGCGCCGAAGGCGCCGTGGGTGGCGGTGTGGGAATCGCCGCAGACGATGGTGGTGCCGGGCAGGGTGAAGCCCTGTTCCGGGCCGACGATGTGGACGACGCCCTGGCGGATGTCATCCATGCGGTAATATTCGACGCCGAAATCCTTGGCGTTCTGTTCCAGCGTCTCGACCTGGATGCGGGACTCTTCGTTCTCGATGCCCTTGGACCGGTCCGTGGTGGGGACGTTGTGGTCGGCAACGGCGAGAGTGGCTTCCGGGTGACGAACCTTGCGGCCGGCCATGCGCAGACCTTCGAACGCCTGGGGGCTGGTCACTTCGTGGACCATGTGGCGATCGATGTAGAGCAGGCAGGTGCCGTCGTCCTGAACGTCCACCAGGTGGGCGTCCCAGATCTTATCGAACAGAGTACGCGGCTTGGACATGGGTCTTCCTCGACGAATTCTACCGTGAATGGGGCACCGGCCCCATCACCACGCCATCTATAGCAAAGCCCCGTACCCTCGGGCACCCCGGGGGATTCCCAGGATGCCCGAGAGAAGCGGGGCAACAGGCAGGTCTGGCGGCCGCGCGGACGCGGCCGGATCAGCCTTATTCCTGCGAAGCAGCCTCGGCGGCGGCGGCGGCCTTGGCGGCCTTGGCAGCCTTCTGGGCGGCGTCGGCCTCGGCCTTGGCGGTGGCGGCGGCGACGCGCTCGGCGGCCGACACCTTGGCCGAATAGCCGGTGGTCTGCTCGGCGATACGGGCCGACTTACCGCGACGGTCACGCAGGTAGTACAGCTTGGCGCGACGGACGTCGCCACGGCGGATCACCTCGATCGAGGCGATGTTGGGGGAGTACAGCGGGAAGATACGCTCCACACCCTCGCCATAGGAGATCTTGCGCACGACGAAGTGGCTGTTCAGGCCGTCGTTCTTGCGGGCGATGCACACGCCCTCATAGGCCTGCACGCGCTCGCGGTTGCCTTCGATCACCTTCACGTTGACCTTGACGGTGTCGCCCGGCGAAAACTCGGGAATCGCCTTGCCTTCGGTCAGCTTGGCGATCTGCTCCTGCTCGAGCTGCTGAATGATGTTCATTTACTTGCCCTCACTATCCTTGGCAGAGGCATACCGGAGCCACAGGTCCGGTCGGCGTGTCCTAGTTACATCCTCCGACTGACGACGGCGCCAGTCGCGTATTCTTTGATGGTGGCCCGAGATCAGAACCTCGGGCACCGCCCGGCCCTGCCACTCGGCGGGTCGGGTGTAGTGGGGATATTCCAACAGGCCCCACTCGAAACTTTCCTCGGCCAACGTCTCCTGATTGCCGAGCACACCCGGCAACAGGCGGACGACGGCGTCCAGCAGCACCAGCGCCGGGAGTTCACCCCCCGACAGCACGAAATCGCCCAAGGACACCTCGAGCGCGCCGTGCGCGTCCAGCACCCGCTGGTCAACACCTTCGAAGCGGCCGCACAGGATGGTCGCACCCGGACCGGCCGCCAGTTCCCGCACCAGGGCCTGATCCATCAGGCGCCCGCGCGGGGTCATGTAGATCAGGGGCCCGCTGCCGCCGCACCCGCCGATGGCCGCATCCAGAACATCCGGACGCATCACCATGCCGGCGCCGCCGCCGAAGGGAACGTCGTCGACCGAGCGGTGCTTGTCAGTCGCGAAATCGCGAATGTTCACCGCATCCAGCCGCCAGGTTCCCTTCGCCAGGGCCCGCCCGGCCAGCGACTGGCCCAGCGGTCCCGGGAACATCTCGGGGAAAATGGTCAGCACGGTGGCATGCCACGCTGCGCTATTCACCGTCTTCCCCGCCCTGATCGTCTTCACCTTCGACAAACACCGGCGGGATCACCACCAGACGCTTGTTCGCAATATCCACCACCGGCACCGCCGCCTTGGTGAAGGGCACCATCAGGCTGCCCCCCGCCGTCAGCACGATGTCCAGCAGTTCGCCGGCACCGAAATCGGCCACGCCCTTGACCGTGCCGAGCACCGCGCCGTCTTCGCCTTCCGCCCTCAGGCCGACCAGATCGGTATAGAGGAACTCGTCCTCCTCCAATTCCGGCAGGCGCTCGCGCGGCACGTAGAAGCGGGTGCCCCGCATGGCTTCCGCGGCGTTGCGGTCGGCCACCCCTTCAATCCGGGCGATGACGAGGCCCTTGACCTCGCCCATCACCTTCAGCTTGAAACGGCGGCTCCCATCTTCGCTTTCCACCGGACCATAGGCGGCCACGTCGGCCGGATCGGCGGTGAAACTCTTGATGCGGACCTGACCGCGCACCCCGTGCGCGCCAACGACGGCGCCGACGCACACCTTGGGAGCCATGCCGGATTACTCGGCGGCCGACTCGGCGGCGGCGGCGGCGGCCTTCTCGGCGGCTTCCTTGGCGCGCTGCTGGGCCTTGGCCTTGGGAGCCGACTTCTTGGTCTGCTCGGCGCGGACCGGAGCGGCGACCAGGCCCAGGTTGGCGAACAGGCGAACCAGACGGTCGGTCGGCTGGGCGCCGACGGCCAGCCACTTCTTGGCGGCTTCGGCGTTCAGCACGAAACGCTCGGCGTGGTCGGCCGGCAGCAGCGGGTTGTAGGTGCCGAGCTTCTCGATGAAGCGGCCGTCGCGGGGGCTGCGGGCGTCGGCCACCACGATACGGTAGAACGGACGCTTCTTGGCACCGCCACGGGCGAGACGAATCTTCAGAGCCATATTTCAAACTTCCCTTTAGACGAACTTTTCAAACCAACCGACCGCCGACACCTCAGCGGCCGAAACCTCGCATGCCGGGGGGCAACAGCCCGCCCAGGCCATGTCGCATCAACCCCTTCTGGCCCAGCTTGCCGACCTTCTTCATCACGTCGGCCATCTGCTGGTGCTGCTTGAGGAGCTTGTTCACATCCTGCACCGACACACCGGCGCCCTGCGCGATACGCTTCTTGCGGGACGCCTTGATCAGGTCGGGATTCTTGCGCTCGGCCGCGGTCATCGACAGGATGATGGCCTTTTGCCGGCCCACCACCTTGTTGTCGATCTTGGCGTCCTTGAGCTGGGCGGCCATCTTGCCGATGCCGGGCATCATGCCGAGGATGCCCTTGAGGTCGCCCATCTTCTCGACCTGCTTGAACTGGCTGAGCATGTCGTTGAGGTCGAACTTGCCCTTCTCGATGCGCTTGGCAAGCTTTTCCGCCTCGTCCTGCTCGATGGTTTCCATGGCCTTTTCGACCAGGGACACCACGTCGCCCATGCCCAGGATGCGGCCGGCGATACGGTCGGGGTGGAACACCTCAAGGGCGTCGAGCTTTTCGCCCATGCCCAGGAACTTGATGGGACGGCCGGTGACATGGCGCATGGACAGCGCCGCGCCGCCACGGGAATCGCCGTCCACGCGGGTCAGCACGATACCGGTGACGCCGACCTTTTCGTTGAATTCGTGCGCCAGGGTGACGGCGTCCTGGCCGATCATGGCGTCGGTGACCAGCAGGGTTTCCACCGGCTTGGCCACGTCGCGCACGGCGGCGACCTCGGCCATCAGCTCCTGGTCGATGTGCAGGCGGCCGGCGGTATCCAGGATGACGACGTCGTAGCCTTCCTTGCGGCCGGTATCCAGCGCCCGCTTGGTGATGGCCACCGGCATCTCGCCCATGATGATGGGCAGCGAGCCCACATCGGCCTGGCGCGCCAGGATCTCCAGCTGCTGCTGCGCGGCCGGGCGATAGACGTCCAGCGACGCCAGCAGAACCTTCTTGCGGTCCTTCTTGAGGCGCACCGCCAGCTTGCCCGAGGTGGTGGTCTTGCCCGAACCCTGCAGGCCGACCATCAGGATGACGGCGGGCGGCACCGCGTTCAGGTTCAGCTCGACCCCTTCGGTGCCCAGGGTGGCGATCAGCTCGTCATGGACGATCTTGACCACCATCTGGCCGGGCGACACCGACTTGACCACATCCTGGCCGACGGCGCGGTCCTTGACGCGGGCCACGAAATCCTTGACCACGGGCAGGGCGACGTCGGCCTCGAGCAGGGCCACGCGAACTTCGCGCAGCGCCTCGGTCACGTCGGCTTCCGACAGCGCACCGCGACCGGTGAGCTTGTCGAAGACAGCGGACAGACGTTGGCTCAGACTTTCGAACATCGAAACTCCTAACGAGTCACCCCAAACGGAAACGCGCCAGTGCGCGTACCTTCGCGGACTGGCGGGCCACCGTGGTGGCGGTTTTCTCCGGACAACCTGGAGAGGCTAGGGTTGTACGCGTATCCCCGCCACCGAGTCAACACCGCGCTTGCCGCCGGCCCACAAGGGGAATAAGAACCCCTGCTGTGGTTGTCATCCGAGGTGTTCGATGAAATACGGTCGCAAGCGGGTTCTGGTCACGGGCGGCGCCGGGTTCCTGGGCTCCCATCTGTGCGAGCGGCTGCTGGCCCAGGGCTGCGACGTGCTGTGCGTCGATAATTTCTTCACCGGCGCCAAGGACAACATCGCCCACCTGATCGGCAATCCCTATTTCGAACTGATCCGCCACGACGTCACCTTTCCGCTGTATGTGGAAGTGGACGAGATCTACAACCTGGCCTGCCCGGCCTCGCCGGTGCATTACCAGCGCGATCCGGTGCAGACCACCAAGACCAGCGTGCACGGCGCCATCAACGTGCTGGGCCTGGCCAAGCGGGTGGGCGCCAAGATCTTCCAGGCCTCGACCTCGGAAGTGTACGGCGACCCCGAAGTGCATCCCCAGACCGAGGATTACCGCGGCTCGGTCAACCCCATCGGCCCGCGCGCCTGCTACGACGAAGGCAAGCGGTGCGCCGAAACCCTGTTCTTCGACTACCATCGCCAGCACGGCACCCGCATCACGGTGGCGCGCATCTTCAACACCTACGGCCCGCGCATGCACCCCAACGACGGCCGGGTGGTGTCGAACTTCATCGTCCAGGCGCTGGAAGGCCGCGACATCACCATCTATGGCGACGGCAGCCAGACCCGCTCGTTCTGCTATTGCGACGACCTGATCGAGGGCTTCATCCGCCTGATGGAATCCGGCGACGACATCACCGGCCCCATCAACCTGGGCAATCCGGGGGAATTCACCATGATCCAGCTGGCGGAAACCGTGCTGCGCCTGGTCGGCTCGAAATCCAAGCTGATCTTCCTGCCGCTGCCCGCCGACGATCCGCGCCAGCGCCAGCCCGACATCAGCAAGGCGCGCGAGCTGCTGGGCTGGTCGCCCACCATCAACCTCGAGGCGGGTCTGGAACGGACCATCGACTATTTCCGTCAGAAAATGGTCTGATCAACCTTTGGACTAAGGCGTACTTAAGCTGTACGCCGTTGCCAGGACGGGGTAAGGCCGATACCATCTGCGCTCGGGGAATGGAGGGGTTCCATTTCGGGAGATCGGGAGTGACGGGGTGACCAACGGCAGGGACACCGAAGAGGAAACGATGACCGTCGGCAGCGCCGCTGCCGGGGCGGGCGTTTCCCTTTCGGGTGTCGAACTGGCCGCCC
>DATGXU010000078.1:0-5806 GCA_035298685.1 Magnetospirillum sp.
CCCCGCCGCTGCCATTGTCGCGATGGGCGTTGCCCGCCGGGCTGCGGCCCGGTTTGCGCACCTATCTGCCGGCGCCGGTGAAGAACCTGCTGCGCCAGTGGCGTGAGGCGCTTGCCCTTGTCCAACTGAAACGCCGGGGGATCGCATGACCGCGCCGCACTCCACCGCGCCCGAGGTGGGCAGGGGCTTCCGCCCCAGTTCGCTGTCGCTGCGCAACCGCCTGGGCCGCGCGCTGTGGGGGCTGGTGTGGATATTCCTGTACCGGCCCAGCCCCCGGATCATGCACGGCTGGCGCCGCTTCCTGCTGCGGCTGTTCGGCGCGCGCATCGGGCGCGGGGTGGCGGTGCATGCCTCGGTGCGCATCTTCGCACCGTGGAACCTGGAAATGGGCGACCATTCCAGTCTGTCCCATTTCGTCGAATGCTATTCGGTGGACCACATCACAATTGGTCCGTTCGCCACCGTCAGCCAGTACGCCTTTCTGTGCACCGCCAGCCATGACCACCGGCTGCTGGAGATGCCCCTGACCCATTCCCCCATTACCATCGGCGCCCATGCCTGGGTGTCGGCTGACGTCTTCATCGCGCCCGGCGTGACGGTGGGCGAGGGGGCCATGATCCAGGCCCGTTCGGTGGTGATGGAAGACGTGCCCGCCTGGACCATCGCCGGGGGACATCCGGCGGTACCGCTGAAGCCCCGGCGTCTGATGGACGCCGCCGGCCGGACTATCGGAGGAAACGCAGCATGAGCGTCTCGGTCCTCATCCTTACCCTCAATGAAGAGCGCAATTTGCCCCGCTGCCTCGAGGCGCTGTCGTGGTGCGACGATGTGGTGGTGCTGGATTCCTTCAGCACCGACCGCACGGTGGAAATCGCCAAGGCCCACGGTGCCCGGGTGATCCAGCGTCGCTTCGACGACTGGTCCACCCACCAGAACTGGGCGTTGGCCAACATCGGGTTCCGCCATCGCTGGGTCTACTACTCGGATGCCGACGAGGTGGTGCCGGCCGATCTGCGCGACGAATTGCTGGCCGTCGCCAACGATCCCACCGCCAAGCCGGTGGCCTATCGCCTGCGCTACAAGAATTACTTCTGCGGGCGCTGGCTGCGCCATTGCGGCATCTATCCGGTGTGGGTGCTGCGCTTCTTCCAGCCCGACAAGGTGCGGTGGAAGCGTCTGGTCAATCCGGTGGCCGAGGTGGATGGCGCCGAAGGCCGGCTGCACCATCACTTCCTGCATTACACCTTCAACAACGGCCTGAACGCCTGGTTCGACAAGCATAACCGCTATTCGTGGCAGGAAGCGGTCGAGTCGCTGGAAAGCCTGCGCAGTTCAAAGCTCAGCCTGGACTGGTCCGCCCTGGCCGATCCGGTGAGGAGGCGGCGGTTTCTCAAGGAATTGTCGTTCCGCATGCCGTTCCGGCCGACCCTGCGGTTTCTTTACATGTACATCCTGCGCCTGGGGTTCATGGATGGCTGGCCGGGCTACACCTATTGCCGGCTGCTGGCGCTCTACGAATACATGATCGTGGTCAAGATGACCGAGATCCGCCGCCGCGAGCAGGGAATGGCGGTATGATCGCCGCGCGAACCGGCGGGCCGGGCAGGGGGGCAAGGCGGCATCCGTTGCGACCCAGGGCGGTATGGTGGCTGGTGGCGGGGGTATTGCTGGCCATGGTGGCGGCGGTGCCGACGCTGATGGCGCTGGCGCCGTCGGTGCTGGTGGCCGAAACCGCGCTTTCGCCCGCCGACGCGCTGGTGGTGCTGGGCGGCGATCCGCAATCACGCACCGACCGGGCCATCGCGCTGTATCGCGACGGGCTGGCGGAAACCGTGATCGTCAGCGGCCAGGGCGATTGCGGCGAGATGGCCGAGCGCCTGCTGGCCGCCGGCGTGCCCGCCGACGTGGTGGTCACCGAATGCGGGTCGCGCAACACCGCCGAAAACGCCGCCCTGTCGGCGGAGATCCTGCGCGATTCGCAGGCCCGCTCGGTCATCGTGGTGACGTCGTGGTTCCATACGCGCCGGGCGCTCGGCTGTTTCATCGGCGCCGTGCCCGACATGCGGGTCATGGTGGACAGCGCCCAGCCGCCGCCCGGTTTCATGCAATCCCTGGCCAGTCCCGACCGGGCGATGGTGCTGGCCGAGTTCGCCAAGTCCCTGTGGTATCGCGTTGCCCATCGCGGCCTGTGCCGGCCCGAGGAGGTGCCGTGAACAGCATCCTTATCCTGGTGCTGACGGGCCTGTGCCTGGGGCTGATCGGCTGGGGCCTGGCGCGCAAGGGCCGCGTCTACCAATACCCGTTCCAGGCCGGCGGCATCGTGCTGGCCTTCATCGTTCCCCAGCTGCCCGGTCTGGCCGCCGATCCCTATCTGCCCGCCGGTGCGTTCGAGAAGGCCATGGTCATGACCATCTCGTGCACCGCGCTGGCCTATCTGGGGTGGGCGGTCGGCAACCGGCCCTTGCGGATCATGCAATGGGAAATGGACGACCGCCGGCTGCTGATGGTGGCGGTGGCGCTGTCGCTGATCGGGGCGTTCTTCTTCTTCCAGCTCAGCCGCATGTCCTATGAAGTGCGCAGCGTCAGCCTGCCCACCGGCCTGCCGGTGGCCTATATGTTCTTTGCCCGACTGATGCATTACGGCTTCGCGGTGGGCGTGCTGTGCCTGATGCGCCGATGGTCGTGGCTGGCGCTGGGCGTGGTGGCGATGGACGCCATGTTCTACCTGGACCGCATCGTCATCGTCGGGCGGCGCGGCGAGACGGCCGAGTTCGTCACCATCATCCTGCTGGCCTTTTGGTATTACCGCCGCAAGGTCATTCCGCGCACCGCCGCCTTGGCCGGGCTGGTGGCGGTGACGTTGTTCATGTCCAGCACCGAGAACTACCGCAAGGCCTCGAACCATCAGCAGGGGCCGCAATGGGATGAAATCGGCAAGATCGACCTGATCGGCAATTTTGAGACCCTGCTGGAAACCGGCGGGCCTGAGTTCAAGAACCTGATCTACAAGATCGACATCGCCGACAGGTACATGGCCCTGGATTTCGGCCTGTATCACTGGAACGAGTTCATCTTCAATTACGTGCCGGCCCAGCTGGTCGGCGCAGAGATGAAGAAGATGTTCTATATCATGGAGGGCGATTTCTACACCTCCATGGGCTACAGCCCGCCCACCGGCAGTACGGAAACCGGCATGGCCGATGCCTTCCTGTCGTTCTGGTATCTGGGTGGCCTCAAGTTTTTCATCATCGGCTTCGTCATGAACCGCCTGTACCGCGCCGCCATGGAAGGCTGGGTGCCGGCGCAGGTGGTGTACGTGCTCACCATTCCCCCCAGCCTGCTGTCGTTCACCCACCATACCCAGTGGATTCCCTCGGTGTGGGTGCACATCGCGCTGTTCCTGGTTCCCGCGCTTTACCTGGCCCGCCGCCGCGCGTGACCGGGTGAGGAGTAGGTGCCTTCTTTAGCGGTAAGGCGGGTGCCGCCGATTTGCTGAATCGGTGCCCGGACGGGTTTTCGCTAGCCTTTCTTGCATCGGATCATCCATCTCGCTGGGAGGCCATCTTGAGCCACGGTGCACAACGGTTTCGCGCCTCCGAACAGCTAAGGGCGCGCGCCCATCGCCTGATCCCGGGTGGGGCGCACACCTATGCGAAGGGGGATGACCAATACCCCGTGCTGGCGCCCGGTTTCATCGCCCGTGGGGCCGGCGCCCATGTCTGGGATGTGGACGGCAACGAGTTCATCGAATACGGCATGGGCAACCGCGCGGTGGGCCTGGGCCATGCCGAGCCCCGTGTGCTGGATGCGGTACGCCGCGAGCTGGGGCGCGGATGCAATTTCACCCGCCCGTCCCCCATCGAGGCGGAATGCGCCGAACAGTTCCTGGCGCTGGTGACCACCGCCGAGATGGTCAAGTTCTGCAAGGACGGTTCCGACGCCACCTCGGGCGCGGTGCGCCTGGCCCGCGCCTATACGGGGCGCGACCTGATCGCCTGTTGCGCCGACCATCCGTTCTTTTCCACCGACGACTGGTTCATCGGCACCACCCCCATGAATGCCGGCATTCCCGAGGCGGTACGCCGGCTGACGGTGTCGTTCCGCTATAACGATCTGGACAGCGCGCGCGCCCTGTTCGAGCGCCACCCCGGCCAGATCGCCGCGTTGATCCTGGAAGCGGTGCGCGTCGACGATCCCGACGAAGGCTATCTGCGCCAGTTGCTGGCGCTGTGCCACGCCAACGGCGCGCTGCTGATCCTGGACGAGATGATCACCGGCTTTCGCTGGCACAATGGCGGCGCCCAGGCCCATTTCGGCATCGTTCCCGACCTGTCGTGCTTCGGCAAGGCGCTGGCGAACGGGTTCTCGGTGTCGGCGCTGGCCGGCAAGCGCGAGATCATGCGCCTGGGCGGGCTGGAACCGCACGAACGGCCGCGCGTGTTCCTGCTGTCCACCACCCACGGCGCCGAAACCCATGCCCTGGCGGCGGCCATCGCCACCATGCGGGTGTACGAGCGCGAGGACGTGATCGCGCATCTGAAGCGGGCGGGCACCCGCCTGACCGAGGGCTTTGCCCAGGCGGTCAGCCGCCACGGCCTGGGCCGCCATGTTCAGCCGGTGGGCAAGCCCCAATGCCTGGCCTTCGCCACCCGCGACGGCAACGGCGCGCCGTCGCAGGCGTTCCGCTCGCTGTTCCTGCAGGAACTGATCCAGCGGGGTGTTTTGGCGCCGTCGCTGGTGGTCAGCTACGCCCACACCGACGACGACATCGACCGCACGGTGGACGCCATCGACGGCGCCCTGGCGGTCTATGCCCGCGCGCTGGCGGACGGTGTCGAACGGCATCTGGTCGGTCGACCATCGGAAATCGTGTTCCGCGCCTATAACCGCCGCGAGGCGGTGGGCGCCTGATGCGACGTCGGACTGCACTTCTGTCTGTTGGGTGTTCGATAGCCATGATTACCGTGCTGTGGGGGGCGCCCGCCCTGGCGATGGCCGAGGCCATGCCGTTTCGATCCGAGGCCAGGTTTCCCCTGACGGTGGCGCCGTCGGGCCGCTTTCTGGTGGATGCCGTCGGCACGCCGTTTCTGCTGTGCGGCGATGCGGCGTGGTCGCTGGTGGCCGAGTTGACGCGCGAGGATGCCGAAATCTATCTGGAAGACCGGCGCGCGCGCGGCTTCAACGCCGTTCTGGCCTCGGTGGTCGAGCATCACTTTTCCACCCATCCGCCCACCAACGCCTATGGGCAGCAGCCGTTTCTGATGCCGGGCGATTTTTCGACCCCCAACGACGCCTATTTCCGCCATCTCGACTGGCTGGTGCGGCGCGCCGGCGAAAAGGGGCTGCTGGTCATGCTGGCGCCCGCCTATCTGGGCATCGGCGGCGGCGAGCAGGGATGGTACGCCGAGATGGCGGCCAATGGGCCGGAACGGCTGCGCCAGTACGGGCACTACCTGGGCAGCCGCTATCGCGACGCCGCCAACATCCTGTGGGTCCATGGCGGTGATTACGACCCGCCCGACCGCGCGCTGGTCGCCGCCGTCGCCGAAGGAATCCGCGAGGTGGCGCCGAACGGCCTGCACACCATCCATGGCGCGCCGGAAACGGTGGTCGACGAGTATTGGCGCGAGGCCGCGCCCTGGCTGCAACTGAACAGCCTGTACACCTATCGCCCGGTGGCGGCCAAGGCGTCGGCGGCCTATGACCGCGCCCAGACGATACCGTTCATCCTGCTGGAAAGCGCCTACGAGAACGAGCACGGCACCACTGCGCGGGACCTTCGCGCGCAGGCCTATCAGGCACTGCT
>DATGXU010000079.1:0-26540 GCA_035298685.1 Magnetospirillum sp.
GAGGTGGCGGCCGCCGGGACGTTTCGTTCGTTGCCCGACGTCACCGTGCACCTGATCGTGCGCGACGGCCAACCGGTGTTTCCCCCCTATGACGACACCCGCCTTGCCGCCGGCGACGTGCTGATGATCGCCGCCACCCGCAAGGCGCTGGCTGACGTGGCGGCGCGTTTTCCCGGGCTGCTGTCGGTGCCCGACGCCAGCGAGGACGATTTCGACGAGGACGAGGTGCTGCCGCGCCTGCGCGGGCACGACGCCCTGGGCGAGGAAAAGGTGCTGGTCGAGGCGATGATCCCGCCCACCTCGCGCTTCACCGGCTTTTCCGTGGATCAGTTAGGGTTGCAGCGCCAGAACCTGACCGTGGTCGGCATCGAACGCCGCGCCCGCATGATGCGCGGCCCCACCACGGAAATCCGCCTGCATGCGGGCGACGTTCTGTTGCTGATGGGGCCCGGCGGCGCCATCGACCAACTGCGCGCCGAACGCGATCTGGTGGTGATGTCGGGGACGGCGGGGTCGTTGCCCAAGGTCCACCATGCCCGTCGGGCCGCTTTGGTATTCGTCGGCATGGTGGCGCTGTCGGCCTTTGGCGTTCTGCCCATCGCCATCGCCGCGCTGGGCGCCGCCACCTTGCTGGTGGCCGTGGGCACGCTCAGCCCGCGCCAGGCCATCCGCGCCATCGATCACAAGGTGGTGCTGATGGTGGGCAACGCCCTGGCCCTGGGCGAGGCGCTGGACGCCACCGGCGCCGCCGCCTTCCTGGCCCATCACATGCTGGCGGCCATCGGCGACGTGGGGCCGTGGGGGGCGCTGGTGGCGTTCTTCGGTCTGGTGGCCGCCGTCACCAACGTGCTGTCCAACAATGCTTGCGCCGTGCTGTTCACCCCCATCGGCATCGGCATCGCCCGCCAGCTGGGCCTTGATCCGCACCTGTTCGCCATCGCCACCATCCTGGCGTCCAACTGTTCGTTCGCCACGCCCATCGGCTATCAGACCAATCTGCTGGTGATGGGGCCGGGGCATTATCGCTTCGCCGATTACGCCAAGGCGGGCCTGCCGCTGATGCTGTTGCTGTGGGCGGCATTCGCGGTGGGGGGCAAGGTGGTGTGGGGGCTTTAGGGGGAGGCACACCTTAGATCACCTCTCAAAGACCGCGCTTGCTTGGCCCCAATGCCCTGCTACACTCGCCGCCGGGCCACGGCCCCCCAACGGGCCGCGTCCCTTCTGCGAGGGAGGGTTTCCTTATGAGTGAGCTTCCGCGGCCGGCTGTTCGGCCCGCTAATCCCAATTTTTCCTCCGGTCCCTGTGCCAAGCGTCCCGGCTGGTCCGTCCAGGCCCTGGCCGATACGCCCGTGGGTCGTTCGCACCGCGCCAAGATCGGCAAGGCCAAGCTGGAGGAGGTGATTACCCGCACCCGCTCCGTGCTGGGCATTCCCGACGATTACCGCATCGGCATCGTGCCGGCGTCCGACACCGGCGCCGTCGAGATGGCGCTGTGGTCGCTGCTGGGCGCCCGTGGCGTCGACATGCTGTCTTGGGAAAGCTTCGGTGACGGTTGGGTCACCGATGTCACCAAGCAGTTGAAGCTGGAAGACGTGCGCGTCTTCAAGGCGCCCTATGGCCAGCTGCCCGATCTGGGGCAGGTGGATTTCGACCGTGACGTGGTGTTCACCTGGAACGGCACCACCGGCGGCGTGCGCGTTCCCAACGGCGACTGGATCAAGTCGGATCGCCAGGGGCTCACCATCTGCGACGCCACTTCGGCGGTGTTCGCCATGGACATGCCGTGGGACAAGCTGGATGTGGTCACCTGGTCCTGGCAGAAGGTGCTGGGCGGCGAGGGTGCGCACGGCATGCTGGTTCTCAGCCCGCGCGCGGTCGAGCGTCTGACCACCTACAAGCCGGCGTGGCCTTTGCCGAAGATCTTCCGCCTGACCTCGGGCGGCAAGCTGTCGGAAGGCATCTTCAAGGGCGAAACCATCAACACGCCGTCGATGATCGCCGTGGAAGACCAGATCGACGCGCTCAAGTGGTCCGAAAGCCTGGGCGGCCTGCCGGCGCTGATCAAGCGGTCCGAGGCCAATCTGGCGGCCTTGCAGGCGTGGATGGACACGTCGGACTGGGCCGAGAACCTGGCCAAGGACCCGGCGGTGCGGTCGTGCACCTCGATCTGCATCGCCATCAAGGCGCCGTTCTTCGCCAAGCTGTCCGCCGACGATCAGGCGGCGGCGGCCAAGAAGATCGTGTCGTTGCTGGACAAGGAAAAGGTCGCCTATGACATCGGCGCCTATCGCGATGCCCCCTCGGGCCTGCGCGTGTGGGGCGGTGCCACCGTGGAAACCTCGGACATCCAGGCGCTGACGCCGTGGCTGGACTGGGCGTTCGCCCAGGTCAAGGCGGAGTTCGAGCCCAAGGTCCAATAAAGCGCAACACCAACCGGGACGGGCGCCGCTTCGCCAAGGGGCGGCGCCCGATTGCCCTCGGGGGAAGACAAGTTATGCCCAAGGTTCTTATCAGCGATAAACTGAGCCCCGCCGCCGTCCAGATTTTCAAGGATCGCGGCATTGAAACCGACGTCAAGACTGGCCTGGCCCCCGATGAGCTGAAGGCGATCATCGGCAATTACGATGGCTTGGCCATCCGTTCCAACACCAAGGTTACCGCCGACATCCTGGCTGCCGCCACCAACCTCAAGGTGGTGGGTCGCGCCGGCATCGGTGTCGACAACGTGGACGTGCCCGCCGCCACCGCGCGCGGCATCGTCGTGATGAATACTCCGTTCGGCAATTCGGTGACCACCGCCGAGCACGCCGTCGCCATGATGTTCGCGCTGGCCCGCGACATTCCCCAGGCCAATGCCTCGACCCATGCCGGCAAGTGGGAAAAGTCCAAGTTCATGGGTGTCGAGCTGACCGGCAAGACCCTGGGCATCGTCGGCTGCGGCAACATCGGCGCCATCGTCGCCGATCGCGCCCTGGGCCTGCGCATGAAGGTGATCGCTTATGATCCCTTCCTGTCGGCCGAGCGCGCCAAGGACCTGACCATCGAAAAGGTCGACCTGGATGCGCTGTTCGCCCGCGCCGATTTCATCACCCTGCACACCCCGCTGACCGAGGCGACCAAGAACATCATCAACGCCGACGCCATCGCCAAGATGAAGAAGGGCGTGCGCATCATCAATTGCGCGCGCGGCGGGCTGATCGTCGAGGAAGACCTGAAGGCCGCCATCGATGCCGGCCACGTCGCCGGTGCCGCCTTGGACGTGTTCAAGGTCGAACCGGCCAAGGAAAACGCCCTGTTCGGCAATGAAAAGCTGGTGTGCACCCCGCATCTGGGCGCCTCGACCTCGGAAGCGCAGGAAAACGTGGCGCTGCAGGTGGCCGAGCAGATGGCCGACTACCTGCTGACCGGTGCTGTGATCAACGCGCTGAACATGCCGTCGGTTTCGGCCGAGGACGCCCCCAAGCTGCGGCCCTACATGCACTTGGCCGGCCAGCTGGGCAGCTTCGCCGGGCAGTTGACCGAACACGCGCTGAAGTCGGTGTCCATCGAATACGTGGGCGGCGTCGCCGGGCTGAACACCAAGCCGCTGACCGCCATCATCCTGGAAGGGCTGCTGAAGCCCATGGTCGAGTCGGTGAACATGGTCAACGCGCCGGTCATCGCCAAGGACCGCAACGTCGATGTTTCCGAAACCAAGAACGCGCGCGAGGGCGATTACCACACCCTGATCCGCGTCACCGTCACCACCGAGGTGCGCTCGCGTTCGGTGGCCGGCACCCTGTTCGGCGGCGACAAGCCCCGTCTGGTCGAGATCAAGGGCATTCCGATCGAGGCCGAGCTGGGCCCGCATGTGCTGTACGTCACCAACCAGGACAAGCCCGGCTTCATCGGTGCGCTGGGTTCGCTGCTGGGCAAGCACGGCGTCAACATCGCCACTTTCCATCTGGGCCGCACCCAACCGGGGGGCGATGCTATCCTTTTGGCGCAGGTCGATCAGCCGCTGACTGATGCGATCATCGACGAGGTTCGTGCTCTCCCTCAGGTTGTGCAGGCCAAGGCTTTGTCCTTCTGAGAAAACCTCATTTTTTCGCGATTGAAAAAGGGGGCCTTGATGCCCCCTTTTTTAATGTTTTTTTAGCTCTAAGTTGTTACCCTTGCGTCCAAAGTCGTAATACCTTTGGGAAGCGCCTCATGAACCGCCGCGCGCGGAGGGGCTGTCCCGAGGACGGGAGGGGCAATGGCTACTGCAGCGGTGGGGACGGATCGGTCCGGTGGTGTGACGGGGAACGGTCTGCCGGGAGCGGAGAGCCTCGCGCATATCGAGGAAATGATCGATATGGTGCTGGCCGGCCGCTACCATTCGGTCCCCGAGGGCAAATGCCGCCTTAGCCGCAAGCTCAAGGACATGGCCAACCAGCTTGAGAGCCAGGCGCTGGGTCTGCTCAAGCAGAACGTCGCCATGTCGATGAACGTCAACGAGGCGGTTACCCAGACCGCCGGCATGATGCGCGACATCGCCGAGGTGGACCGGCGCAGCCAGACCATCGCTGCCGCCTCCGAGCAGTTGGTGCACAGCGTCAACGAAATTTCCAGCAGCTCGAACTCGGCCGCCGCCGAGGCGCGCTCGGCGCACGACGCCGCCGTCACCGGCCAGCGCGCCGCCGATCAGGCGGTCGCCAGCATGACCACCATCGCCAATGCGGTCGAAGGCGCCATGGTCAAGGTCGAGGCCCTGGCCCAGGCTTCGGCGCAGATCGGCGGCATCGTCAACCAGATCGAAGCCATCGCCAAGCAGACCAACCTTTTGGCGCTGAACGCCACCATCGAGGCGGCCCGCGCCGGCGAGGCCGGCAAGGGCTTTGCCGTTGTCGCGCACGAGGTCAAGGGGCTGGCCAACCAGACCGCCAAGGCCACCGAGGACATTCGCGGCCGCATCGAATACCTGCGCCAGGAAATGGCCGCGATCGTCCGCAGCATGGAAGACGGCGCGCGGGCGGTGGAAAAGGGCCAGGACGTGGTGCTGTCCACCGGCAACACCATGCAGCAGGTTGCCAGCCAGGTGGCCCACGTCACCCAAAAGATGGGCGAGATCGCCGCCATCCTCAGCCAGCAGACCTCGGCCTCGGCCGAGGTGGCCGACGGCGTTTCGGTGATCGCGCAGATGTCCACCCGCAACGTCGCCACCATCACCCGTGTCGCCGACGTGATGGACGATTCGTCCAAGCTGATCGCGACCTCGTTGCAGGACATGGCCAAGCTGGACATTCCCGACGTAACCATCCACATCGCCAAGTCCGACCACATGATCTGGCGCAAGCGGCTGGCCGACATGCTGGTGGGGCGCGAAAGCCTGAACCCGGCGGAACTGGCCGACCATACCACCTGCCGCCTGGGCAAGTGGTGTGGCTCGCTGACCGATGCCAGCATCCGCAATCACCCCGCCTTCAAGGCGTTGGAGGAACCCCACCGGCTGGTCCACATGCACGGCATCGAGGCGGCCAAGCGTTACCGCGCCGGCGATCTGGACGGCGCGCTGGACTGCGTCGCCAAGGCGGGCGAAGCGTCGAAGGGCGTCATGGCCGCGCTGGATGCGCTGGGAAATCGCGGGCACTTCTAGGGGCGTTCCCCTGCCCATCGGCACAGCCGGTTGGGGAGGGGGCGCACATTCCGTTTGCCGTTGTCGGACAAACGCGATACACCGGGCTGTTGCCGTCCCGCCGCCGGCGGGGCCGCTCGGATGAACGATCCAGATACGGTCCAGACGTCTTCGCATGAACGAATTTGCCAACCGGGCGCTGCTTCCCGCGGGCCTGCGCGACATCCTTCCCCTTGACGCCGAACACGAAGCCAATGTGGTTTCGCGCCTGATGGCGCATTTCGCCGCCCAGGGCTACGAGCGCGTGAAGCCGCCGCTGATCGAGTTCGAGGAAACGCTGCTGGCCGGTGCCGGTGCCGCCACCGCGTCCCAGAGCTTCCGGGTCATGGACCCGCACAGCCAAAAGATGATGGGCGTCCGCGCCGACATGACGCCGCAGGTGGCGCGCATCGCCACCACCCGCCTCAGCGGCGCGCCCCGACCGCTGCGCCTGTCCTATGCCGGTCAGGTGTTGCGGGTGAAAGGCTCGCAATTGCGGCCCGAACGCCAGTTCGGCCAGGCCGGCATCGAATTGATCGGCAGCGATTCCGCCGCCGCCGACGCCGAAGTGGCGGTGCTGGCCGCCGAGGCCCTGGTGGATCTGGGCGTGGCCGGCGTGTCCATCGACCTGTCGCTGCCCACCCTGGTGCCGACCCTGCTGGCCGAGCTGAAGCTGTCGGCCGGGGAATCGTTGCGCGGCAGCCTGGACCACAAGGATGCCGCCGGCGTGGCCGCCCTGGGCGGTCCGGCGGCGCCGATCCTGTCGGCCCTGTTGTCCGCCGTGGGTCCGGTCGAGCGGGCCCTGCCCATCCTGGTCGCCCTTGATCTGCCGCCCGCCGCCGCCGCCGTGCGCGACCGTCTGGTCGAGGTGGTGGCGCTGATCGGCGAGGCGGCTCCCGAGGTGGCGCTGACCGTCGATCCGGTGGAAAATCGCGGTTTCGAGTATCATACCGGCCTGGCCTTCACCCTGTTCGGCCGCAACCTGTCGGGCGAGCTGGGCCGTGGCGGCCGTTACCTGGCCGGCGGCGTCGAGCCCGCGGCCGGTGCCACCGTGTTCATGGACTCGGTGCTGGCGGCGTTGCCGGGCTCGAATCCGCCGCGCCGCATCCTGGTGCCGGCCGGCACGCCGCGGCCCTGGGCCCAGGCGTTGCGCGCCCAGGGCTGGGTGACCGTGGCGGCGTTGGAGCCGGTGAGCGATAACGCGGCCGAGGCGAAGCGTTTGGGCTGCGGCCATGTGCTGACGGCCGATGGCGTCAAGATCGTTTAACTAGGGGACCATAAAGATGGCGAATGTTGCGGTGGTCGGCGCCCAGTGGGGCGACGAAGGCAAGGGTAAGGTGGTCGACTGGCTGAGCGAGCGCGCCGATGTGGTCGTGCGCTTCCAGGGCGGCCATAACGCCGGCCACACCCTGGTGATCAACGGCGTCACCTACAAGCTGTCGCTGCTGCCTTCGGGCGTGGTGCGCGGCAAGCTGTCCATCATCGGCAACGGCGTGGTGGTCGACCCGTGGGCGCTCTTGTCCGAGATCGAGCGCATCCAGGCCCAGGGGATCGCCATCACCCCCGACGTGCTGAAGATCGCCGAGAACGCCTGTCTGATCCTGCCGGTCCATGGCCATCTGGACCGTGCCCGTGAAGAAGCCTCGGGGTCGGCCAAGATCGGCACCACCGGTCGCGGCATCGGACCGGCCTATGAAGACCGCGTCGGCCGCCGCGCCATCCGCGTGTGCGATCTGGCCGACGACGCCCTGCTGGAAGCCAAGGTCGAAAAGCTGCTGAAGCACCACAACGCCCTGCTGGCCGGCCTGGGTGCCGCCCCGGTGGACGGCCACGAGATGCTGAAGCAGATCAAGGAAGTCGCCCCCAAGATCCTGCCCTTCGCCGACGTGGTGTGGCAGCGGCTGGACGAAATCCGCCACACCCGCAAGCGGGTGCTGTTCGAGGGTGCCCAGGGCGCCATGCTGGACGTGGACCACGGCACCTATCCGTTCGTCACCTCGTCGTCGACGGTTTCGGGCAATGCCGGCACCGGCTCGGGCGTCGGTCCGGGGCAGGTGGGCTATGTGCTGGGCATCTGCAAGGCCTACACCACCCGCGTGGGCGCCGGTCCGTTCCCGACCGAGCTGGACAACGACATCGGCCACCTGATCGGCGATCGTGGCCATGAGTTCGGCACCGTCACCGGGCGTCGCCGCCGTTGCGGCTGGTTCGACGCCGTGCTGGTGCGCCAGGCCGTCAAGGTGGGCGGCATCGACGGCATCGCCCTGACCAAGCTGGACGTGCTGGACGGCTTCGACGAACTGAAGATCTGCACCGGCTACAAGTACAAGGGCCAGGTGATCCACCACCTGCCGGCCAGCCAGTCGGCCCAGGCCGAGGTCGAGCCCATCTATGAAAGCATCGAGGGCTGGAAGGACTCCACCCGTGGCGCCCGCACCTGGATGGACCTGCCGGCCACCGCCATCAAGTATGTGCGCCGCATCGAAGAGTTGATCGAGGCGCCGGTTTCTCTGCTGTCCACCAGCCCCGAGCGCGACGACACCATCCTGGTGCACGATCCTTTCGCTTCGTAAGGGCAGCATTGCGCGCATGACGGGCCGGCATCCCTGGGTGCCGGCCCTTTGCTTTGTCGCTTGAGCCTGCGGGCCTGGCCCCGTACAAAGGACGAGAGCACCGCAAAACGGTGCGCACAGGGACGGTCGCGAGAATGGCGCAAGCCGCCGAGGCAAACAGTTCAGAGCAGGAAAAACCCGCCACCGCCGGTCCGCCGGGCGTGCTGCGGGACCGCTTCATCATTCGCTCGAACCAGCCGCTGCCCGACATGTCGACGCCCAATGCCGAGGCGTTCGTGGCCGAGGACAAGCGCGACGCCAAGCGGCCGCTGTTCGCGCTGATCTGCCGCCCCGATCTGCCGCCGCGCGTCAACGTCATGCGGGCCATCAAGGGCATGCAGAGCCCGGGGCAGATGCAATTGGTGGATTGGGGGCCGATGAACTGGGCCCCCGCCGGGCGCCAGTGCATGACCGTGGTGTACGAACGCCCGGTGGGCAAGCGGCTGATGACCAATCTGCGGTCGGAATGTCAGCGCATCGACGAATACGTCATCACGCAAAAGGTGGTCGAGCCGCTGGTGTCGGCCATCCGCGAACTGACCAACCGCGGCATCACCCACCGCTCGATCCGCGCCACCAACCTGTTCTACATGGACGAGTCCGGCGGCCGCATCGCGCTGGGCGACTGCGTCACCGTGCCGCCGGCCTTCGACCAGCCGCTGGTGTTCGAAACCATCGAAGCGGGCATGGCCAACAATGTGGCGCGCGGGTCGGGAACCTATTCCGACGACCTTTACGCCCTGGGCGTCACCCTGGTCTTCCTGCTGATGGGGCGCAATCCGGTCGCCCACATGGACGACGACACCCTGCTGAAGATGAAGATCCAGCAGGGCAGCTATGGCACCCTGGTCGGTGACGAGCGCCTGCCGCTGGCCTTCGTCGAATTGCTGCGCGGCCTGCTCTGCGACGATCCCGATCAGCGATGGGACATCGAGGCGCTGGATCTGTGGCTGGCGGGGCGCCGCCTGTCGCCGTTGCAGCCCCGCCATGAAAAGCGCGCGGCGCGCGGCTTCCCGTTCAACGGCAAGGAATATTTCAACTGCCGCGAACTGGCCGCCGCCATGGCCCGCAGCTGGGACGCGGCCATCCCGCCGGTGGTCGAGGGCAAGCTGGAGCTGTGGTTGCGCCGCGCCGTCGAGGACAAGGAACGCGCCCAGGCGGTGTCCGACATGGTGCGGGTGGTGCTGAACGGCGGCGGCGAGCGCCGCGCGGCCACCGACCAGATGCTGTGCAAGGTGCTGATGCTGTTGGACCCCACGGCGCCCATTCGCTACAAGGGCTTCAACGCCATGCCCGACGGCGTCGGCACCGCGCTGGCGGCGGTGATGGCGCAGAAGGGCGACACCCGGCTGGTGGTCGAGGTGATGATGCGCGAGGTGCCCCGGCTGTGGTTCGAGGCGCGCAAATATTATCTGCCCGACAATTCGCTCATGGAGGGCAATTTCCGCGAGCTGAAGAACTACCTGACCCAGACCGGCATGGGGTTCGGGCTCGAACGCTGCCTGTATGAAATGAACGACGCGTTGCCCTGCCAGAGTCCGCTGGTGGGCGAGGAGTACATCACCGAACTCAAGGAACTGCTGCCGGCGCTGAATGCCTCGGCCGCCAAGCGCACCGATTCCAAGCAATTGCCGGTGGATCGCCACGTGGCGGCGTTCATGGGTGCCCGTGCCCGTTCGGATATCGACCGCAATCTCACGCAGCTGAGCGACCCCGATGCGTCGCGATCGTTCATGGCGTTGCTGAACCTGTTCGCGGTGTTCCAGTATCGCCTGGGCCCCGAGCAATTGCCGGCCCTGGCCGGGTGGGTCGGCGCGCTGGCGGCGCCGGCCGTGGCCGCCTTCCACTCGCGCGACAAGCGCAAGGAGCTGGAAAAGGAACTGGCGAAGACCGTGCGTCGTGGTTCCGTGGTGGAACTTTACAATCTGCTGGAAAATACCGGCGAGCGTGACAAGGACGAGAATGATTTCGCCTGGGCGCAGGCGCAGTACCAGGCGGCCGACGACGAAATCAAGCGGGTGCTGAACAACGACGAGGACCGCGAGAAGGAAGCCCTGCGCATCGGCAAGCAGACCGCCGCCGTCACCGGCATCCTGATTGCGCTGATCACCACCACCATCGTCGTCATTCTGAAGGTGTGGTAGGCGATGGCGGCGAAGAAGAAGCCGGCGGCGCCGGCAGCGGCGGCGGGCAAGAAAAGCAGCGGGATGAACAAGATCGTCGTGCTGATGATCCTGGCCGCGCTGGTGCCGTTCTCGTTGCCGACGGTGATCCTGCTGTTCTTCACCATGCTGCCCACCATGGCGGCGTGGGCCAGCGAAAAAGGGTCGAACAAATACGCCTGGCTGTGTGTGGGCGGCCTCAATTTCTCGGGCGTGATCAAGTTCCTGTTCGATCTGTGGTTCGGCGTCCACACCCTGGACGAATCCTTCAACCTGCTGTCCGAGGCCAGCGTGCTGCTGTGGGCCTATGGCGCGTCGGGAATCGGCTGGATTTTGTACATGAGCCTGCCACCCATGGTGTCGTCGTGGCTGTCCTTCACCACCGATCGCCGGATCGCCTCGTTGAAAGCGGCGCAAAAACGGCTGATCGACGATTGGGGCGACGAGGTGTCGAAAAAGAACGTTTCCTGATGGGCAATGAAAAACGGGCGCCGCGAGGGCGCCCGTTTTTCAGCTCCGTCGAAGCCCGGGTTCAGGCGCGTCCGGTATTTTCGATGACGGCGTTCTTCATGGATTTCTGCAGCTTCTCGAACGCGCGCACCTCGATCTGGCGAACGCGTTCACGACTGATGCCGTATTGCTGCGACAGGTCTTCCAGGGTCACCGGGTTGTCCTTGAGCCGGCGCTGGGTAAGGATGTGCCGCTCGCGTTCATTCAGCGATTTCAGCGCCGACGTCAGCAGCGTGCGCCGCCGCCCCAGCTCCTCGCGTTCGGCCAGTTCGGTTTCCTGGTCGTCGCGCTCGTCCACCAGCCAATCCTGCCATTCGCCCTCGCCGTCGGCCCGCACCGGCGCGTTCAGGCTATGGTCGGGGCTGGACAGCCGGCGGTTCATGCTGACCACGTCCGCCTCGGCCACGTCCAGCTGTTCGGCGATGGCCCGTACGTTCTCGGGGCTCAGGTCGCCTTCCTCGATGGCCTGCATCTGGCCTTTCAGCTTGCGCAGATTGAAGAACAGCTTCTTCTGCGCAGCGGTGGTGCCCATCTTCACCAGCGACCACGAATGCAGGATGTATTCCTGGATGGCCGCGCGAATCCACCACATGGCATAGGTGGCCAAGCGGAACCCGCGATCGGGATCGAACCGCTTCACCGCCTGCATCATGCCCACGTTGCCTTCCGAGATCAGTTCGCCCATAGGCAGGCCGTAGCCCCGATACCCCATGGCGATCTTGGCGACCAAGCGCAGGTGGCTGGTGATCAGCTTGTTGGCGGCGTCGTAGTCGCTGTGCTCGCGGTAGCTTTTGGCGAGCATGTACTCCTCGTCCGAGCCCAGCATGGGGAACTTGCGGATTTCCTGCAGGTAGCGCGAGAGGTTGCCCTCGGGCGCCAGGGAAAGCGTGGGAGATATTGCCATCATCTCACAATCTCCTCTCGTCGGCGCGGGCCGGTGGAGCGCACGCGCGGTCATGGCCCATGCGGGTGGGGCAACCTGTGAATCGTTACCACATCATGATTGAATGAGAGAATGTCACACTGGCGCGGTCAAGTATAGCGTATTTTTATATGTTCTCTAAAAATGCCATCAGATTGCTGATATCGTTTGGTATCTCGCTTTCGAAGCGTATTGCCTCGCCGGTGGCGGGGTGGATAAAACCCAGTAGGTAGGCATGGAGTGCCTGCCGGGGGAAGGCGGCCAACAAGTGCCGGCCTGTTTCCGGTATAGCTCTCAGCTTGGCGGCACGCGAGCGACCGTAAGTCTGATCCCCCACAAGGGGATGGCCGATGGACGTCATGTGCACGCGGATTTGATGGGTGCGCCCGGTGGATAGGCGGCACTCGACCAGGCTGACCGTTCCTCCAGCGAAAGGTCTGACCACTCGGTAGCGGGTGTGCGCAGGTTTGCCGCCATGGGTGACGATGGACATCTTCTTGCGGTCCTGCGGCGATCGGCCGATGGCGCCTTCGATATCGCCTTGGGGAGGCGTCGGCATACCCCACACCAGGGCTTTGTAGGCACGCTCCAGGGTGTGGGCGGCGAATTGCTGTGACAAAGCGTGGTGGGCGCGGTCGTTCTTGGCCACCACCAGCAGGCCGCTGGTGTCCTTGTCGATGCGGTGGACGATGCCGGGGCGGCGCACGCCGCCGATGCCCGACAGCGACTCGCCGCAATGGGCCAGCAGGGCGTTGACCAGGGTCTGGTCGGGGCTGCCGGGGGCGGGGTGGACCACCATGCCGGCCGGCTTGTCGATGACGATCAGGTCGTCGTCCTCGTAGACCACGGCCAGCGCGATCTCTTGCGCCTCGGGCTCGGCCGGCTGGTCGGGGGGCACGGCGATGGCGAATTCCTGGCCGGCTTTGACCTTGGCCGAGGCGTCGGCTATGGTCGCTTCCGCCGATCTGACCTGCCCGGATTCGATCAACGACTTCAGTCGTGTGCGCGACAGGTCGGGCAGTCGGGCCGAAAGCCATTTGTCGAGCCGTTGCCCAGCTTCCTCCGGAAGAACGGGCGCGGGGAAAAGATGGGTGATTTCGGCGGGCATCGGCGCTCTCGGTGAATTATCGTGTGGGGATTGAAGTGCAAGGCATCAAGGCGATCAAGGCTCTGGTTGCGTTCATGGGCATTCTGCTGGTGGCGGGCCTGGGTCTGCTGGGCTATGGCCTGATGAATGTCAAGAACGGCAGCAAGCCGCGCGTCCCGGCGCCTGCGGCCTCGACGTCGGCTCCGGCGGCGGAATTCGGCGCCCTGGCGGTGCCGGTGCCGGCGGGTTCGCGCGTCGAGCAGACCCTGGTGGTCGGTGACCGCCTGGTGCTGCGGCTGGCCGGCGGCGGCGGCGAGCGGCTGTTGGTGCTGGACCCGGCCGAGGGCAGGGTGGCGGGCAGCTTCGTGCTGACCCCCGAAGCACCGGCGGGGCGCTAAGATGATCCTGCAAACCGACGCCAGCCTGCTGAAAGCGATGGTGGACGCCGCCGAGGCCGCATGGCCGGCCGAGGCCTGCGGCCTGATCATCGGCCGGGGCAGGGGGCAATTGGTGCGGGTCACCCGCGTGGTGCCCGCCCCCAACCTGCTGGCCGCCAGCGGCGACCGCTTCGAACTGGACCCGGCGGTGCGGATCAGGGTGGAAAAGGAACTGCGCGAGGCGGGCGGCAAGGACCGCATCGTCGGCCATTACCATTCCCACACCGACGGCAGCGCCGACCCCTCGGCCACCGACCGCGCCATGGCGCACGAACCCGACCTGGCCTGGGTCATCATCGGCGTGCTGGACGGCCAGGCCATCTACACCCAGGCCCACCGCATGGACGAACGCCGCGGCGCCTTTCGCACCGTGCCCATACGAATTCCGAAAAAAAGCACTTGCGCAAAGCCCGCCGTTTCGGCATAAAGCGGGCCTCGCGCCGAAGACGTCCCCATCGTCTAGAGGCCTAGGACACCGCCCTCTCACGGCGGCAACCGGGGTTCGAATCCCCGTGGGGACGCCAGCGAAATCAATGACTTAGGGCCGCCTTCGGGCGGCCCTAGTCGTTTGTACGGCATAAATACGGCATAACGCCCTCACGGGCGCCCCCCTCTATTGAGGGATCGGTGGGCCGTCCACGGGATCGCCGCGCTTCCCACCACACAGGTCGGTTGCCCCAGCACCTTGCCAGTTGTTGCCCTCGCCATGTCCCCGGCTTGCGGCTCCGGGTCGCCGTTGAACCCAAATGATGGACCACAGCACAGGGGAGGCGGCAAGCAATATATTTCACGTTGCTTAATACAAAACGGCACGCCCGTTGCATAAGACGGACGTGCCGGAAGGGGTACACCTTTTTCTTGACAATAGAGTTAGCCGCGAGGCGCGACTACCTTCCTCTTAGTCGCGGATTATTTTTGCATTTCCATGTGCCATTACTTCCGCGTCGAACAATTTACTTCTTCCGCCCACGCCATGAACTTGGTCCGCGTCAGTTCGCCCGACGGGAGCGGCGGCACGCCCAGGTCCAGCCCTGCCAACTCGGACAGGATGGCCTTCGACTGCGCCCCCAGAAGCGGCGCCCGACCGCCCGCCCGGATGGCCCGGCAGGCATTCACGATTTGGCACACGTCCTCGACGGTGACGGTCATTTGCGTTCCTCCAGATCGGCCAGGGCTTCCACGCTCTCGATGAACCGATTGCGGGTGTCCGCGTCCAAGCCGTCCACGACCTGGAACATCTGCGCCTTGAACTCGGCCACCTGCTTGTGACCCAGCGCCTTCTCGCCGACCGCGATCAAGCGTTCGAGCAACGCGGCCTTGGCCCTGGCGACGGCCACCACCTCACTGGGTTCCAGGTCGGCCAGCGGCAGCCGTTCGAGGTCGGCGAAGGTCTGTCGGGCCATCGCCGATACATCGCCCCAGCCCGTGGGGTCATTCACATCGAGCACGGTCGGCGTCGGGGGCGGCACGGGGCGGGCTGCACCGAACCACTGCCGCAGCGTCGTCTTGACAGCAGCGTCATACGGCGCCGCGCCGAGGTAGGCGGGATCGGCCTCGACAGCAGCGGCGATGGCCCGCAACGCCAGCAGGTGTTCGGGCTTGATCGGCGGATAGTTAGCCATGGGCGGCCTCCGACCACTCGACGCGGCCCGCCTCCAGCAGCCGATCCATGACCGGGTGCTTGCCAGCCTGTGCCAGCCAGTTGAAGCTCGGGCTGATCGGCGAGTTCAGGTACTCGATCATGCCGGGATCGGCACCATCCCCCCAGATAACGCCCATGTCCAAGTCGATGCCCTGAACCGGCTGGCCCATGGCCCGACCGGCAAGAGCGAGAGCCACGAGGCGAGCGCCGTCGGCCCAGCGACGGGACGCCCGTTGACTTGCCTCGACGGCGGCGAGCGCATCGCGGACCACGTTCAGCCTCACCACGCCGTCGGGGGCGGCGGTATTGCGGAGCACCCGGCGCAGATTGGCGTGGGTCGTCATTGGAACAACTCCCTCACCCAGCGCGGTTGCAGCTCGAACTCCTCCTGGATCAGTTCGACGGGCACGCCCTCGAACTTCGCCTTGAGGTGATCCACGAGGCCGGGGCGGCCACCGCCGCCCCGGCTGGCAAGGAAGCCGATCTCGTCGGCGATGCGGTCGCGCAGACGGTCGGTCATGCCACACACTCCGCAACGAGTTGTTCCACGGCCACGCCACGAGCCGCCGCCTTGGCGACGATCCTGTCAGCCACCTCGGTCGGCAGCGGGAGACGCAGGACGGTATTGCGGCGGTCTTCGATGCCGACGTTGCAGCTACGGCAATCGTGATCGGCCATCGTCGAAGACCGGATGCGGTTCCCCTTGAAGAACACACCGTCCGCGTTGGCAACGAGGTCTTCCAGGCGGTCGCCGGTTTTCTCGTCAATGATTTCGCGGAAGATCAGACGCGGCGGGGTGACGGTGATCAAGCCGGGCAGGCTCACGGTGCGGATCGCCCACTTGCGGGCCGGGTCTTCCAGCAGTTCGCGGTGCCGAGCGTCCACGACGACGGTTTCGCCAGCGACGACGCTCTGAAAGTGAACGTGCGGCGAGTTCTCGGCCAGCAGGGTCGGGTACTCCTCCAACAGGCTGGTCAGCAGCCCGCCCAGCGCCTTGGGGTCCGTCCCGTTCGCGTAGCTCAACAGGCCGACCCGCTCGGTCACCAACCGCCCGGCCTCGTCCACCCGCTCGCCGACGATGGCGCGGCAACTGTTCCAGGGCATGGCGTTGCTACGGTTGCTGACGGCGCCGACGCGCTCGAACCCGGACACGGTGATCGTGTCCCAGTCGGCGAACAGGCTGCGGTAGGCGGTGGCTGCTTTTTCCCAGTCGGCGGGCGTGATCGTCCCGTCGGCCAGGGCCTTGCCGTGCGTCAGGACGGCACAGAGCTGGTGCGCCAGCGGTTCGGCCCAGGTGTGAATGACGCTGTTGGCGATGGCCGCAGCGGCGCTCGCGTCGGCCAGATCAGCGGGCGCCGCCGGGGCGCCGTCAGCCTTGATCAGACCGCCCGGCAGCGGGACGCCGAAGCCGTTGAAGACCCGCCAGTTGGCGAAGTCGAGACCGGCGTAGGCGTCGAGGACGCGCGTGCTCATGGTCAGATACCCCGATAGAGGCGCCGCCCATCGGCGCGGCGGTGGATGGCGGGAGCGGCAGCTTCGATCAGGCCGCGAACGTCGTCGGGGCTGGCGTCGGCGAAGGCGTTGCGCCAAGCGTCGGCGATCAAGGAGGAGACCAACGCGGAGATGCTGGTCCCGCGCCCGGCGGCGAGCAGCTCGGCTTTTGCGTGGTTGGACTTGGAGGTGTAACAAGTGATCATGCGGCTTTTCATGGTGCCTCGCACGGATGCGCATGTAACGGTGCATGTATAATGTCGTGCGTAAACAAGGAAATCTAGAGCTTTTTAGTTCAGGAACTGCTGTCATTAGTTCCGGAACTTTTTGATAAAGGCGGCTTTTTCTGCGGGTTCGGTGCGCTGAGTGCTTGTTTCGGCTGCGCTGGGCATGAAGAAAATTTCGGCAGGCGGGCGACGGCGGCGAATTAGGGAGGGTTAGGGAGCGGTTAGGGACGGTTTAGGGAGTGGCAACACTAGGCAGGCTGCGGGTTAGGGAGCTTGGGGAGCTTTTTTTCCGACCTTCCAAAATGTGGAAACCACCTCACCACCACCACCCGACCGCACACACACAGCGGCAAGACACCCTCGAAATCCTCCCTAAAATCCCTAAGCCGCAGCCAGGAAGGCTTTGAGCCTCCCTAGCCGCTCCCTAACCGCTCCCCGGCGGCTCCCTAAACCTCGGCCTCGCGCGCCTTCCGCTCGGCCTCGCGCTGTTTTCCCGGCAGTGTCCGGGCTGGGCCATAAGGTGGCGCGGCGCCCCCAGTCAGAAGTGCCGGCAGCACCCGAACTTGCCTCACCGCCTCACCCGTGCCTCACCACAGGCGGGCGAGGTGAGGCACGGTTTTCGTCAATTATGCCAATCGCTTACGGTGATTTGCCTCACTGCCTCACCTCTTCGGCCATTTCTTCCCCTTGCTGGAGATATACACATCAGCCGAGACGCTGATGTGTATATCTCTGCATACTCAGTAAAAGGGAGAGACAGCCGAGGCAGGTGAGGCAATCTCATTCAACAGATTGATTTTCCTGGTGAAATTCATGCCTCACCTTGTGACGCCAAGGTGAGGCATGGGTGAGGCATGGTGAGGCAAATGCCCTACCTGCCCTTCCAGGCTTTCCGCTTCTCGCCTTCCCCAGCCTGTGCCCAGTCGCGTTCGCTGCCGGGCACGTCGTCATGCTTGGGCCGCGCCCACAGGCGGGCCTTCTGAGGTTGGCCGTCTGCCGCCCGCACCTGCCCCAGCGATACGCAACCGAGGCTCTTCAAGATGTCGCCGATCCGTCCCTCCCCCGGCCACTGCGCCCCCATCTCCAACTTCAGGTCGCCGAGTGCGAACAGGGGGCGATGGAAGGGGTCGCGGCAGTCCTCAAGAGCCTCCACCACCCACTTTTCAGCGGGCGTGCGCGTCTCCTTGATCAGTTCCCGCTTGGCTGCCGTCGTCGGCGCGGAGGCGTTCGGGTTGAAGTGCCCCACGTCCCGATGCAGCAGCCAGTGATAGACGGCAGCATACCCGCCACCATCGTCCAACCACGTATAGAGCTTGGCGTAATATTCGTCGGGCTGACGCTCCATCGGACTGAAGACGACGAAGAACCTCCCATCATCGCGTTCAACGACGATGCAGTCCCTATGGTTGGTGAAGCAGATGAAGTTGGCGTAGTTATCGCTCTCGAACGCCTTGACGTTCTTGTCTTCGATCTGGATATACCGCTCCGTGATCGGCGTCTTGAGGCGGTTGTACAGTTCGAGGCGCCCGGACTGCATCAACTCCTCAACCACGGCCAAGCTCTTGCCGACGATCCAGCCGTTGAACTTGCCGGACAGCACCGAGTTGGCGACGTTCACGGTGTTCCGCCGCCCGATGCAGCGGGCCAAAATCTTCCCCAGCGTCGTCTTGCCGGTGCGCTGCGCGCCCTGGATCAAGATGCCGTGCCTGATCTTGGTGCCGGGGTGCTTCACTTCGAACGCGGCCCAATCCAGAACGTGGTTGCGCTCGCCTTCGTCCGGGATCAGCAACTCCATGTGGCGCTGGAAGAGGCTCACGTCGCCTTCCACCGGCTTCAGCTCCGACGGACGCCACAGGTTCAGAACCCCGTCGTGAATGCGGGCTTGTCCGGGGAGGAACCCGAAGTCGCGGGCCTTGTCGAAGCTGGGCCGAGCGAGAAGCGTCCGGGCCGCGTCCTGGACTTGATGCGCGTAGAGGTCCGAGAAGCCTTCCTTGTCGAACATCAGGCCGGGATTGTCCGGGTCCACGAAGCGTTTGCAGCTCGCCACATAGACGAACTGCGCCTCCAGTTCTTCGATACCTGCGGCGCGCTCCGCTTCCTCGATGCCCAGCTTGTGGCGGGCGCGGGCCACCTCCAGAACGAGGCGATCTTCATATTTCAGCCACGCACCCTTCCTGTTCTCGGCCAGGATCAAGGCCGTCTCGGCATCGCTGTAGCCGCGTTCGATGATGCAGCCCACTTGGGCGAAGAACTGCTCCGACCGCTTGCGCAGAACACCGACGGCGGTCAGCAATTCGTGATGACGGCCACGGAACCCCCTCAGCGCCTTCGCCGCGTCGAACCCGTCGCGCACGTCGTCCTGCACCTTGCGCGGGTCGAACCCAGGAGCCGTTTCGGGCAGGGGCGGCAGGCTGTCACCCAGCATCGCCACGGGGGTGCGCGACCCGTTCCAGGGCTGCACCAGCCGGGCCATTTCCGCCTTGGTGCGCCCACTATCGAACTTCTTCTTGTTCGGCCTGTTGGGCAGGCCCGGCAGGCGCCAGACGTGGACCACATCCTTGGTGCAGCGGTCGCACTGGGCGTGCGCCACCAAGCGCGCAGCTAAGTCCTGGGCCTCGTACTTCACCAGCGGGCGGTCGAAGATGAAGCCGCACTGGAACCTGCCGGGGCTGCTTTCCAAGACGAAATCGGGCAGCAGCGGGAGCCGTTCGGCCCACTGGCCTGCGTCGGCGTCGTCGAAATCGGCCACGAGACCGAACACCAGCTCGATATCGTCCAGCGTGCCTTTCGACCCGCTGCTGATCGTCGGCTTGAAGACGACCAACGGGGTGTAGAAGTTCAGGTGCGCGGTGTCCCGCTCGCGCTCCAGGAAGGCGACCATTCCGGCCACGTCGCCGGGCTGGAAATGCCTGATCTTGGGGGCCATGTCACTGCCCGTGTGCGGGTCCTGCCCGAAAGCGGAAACGAGCATAACACCCTTACCGCCACTGTATTCGGCACCGACACTATTAACCATTTCGAGGTAGTGACGGAGTTCCGAACTACAGCATTCCGGGCCTTGATCGTGGTCGTTACATGCGGTATATTCCGCATCGTCTCGACCGTGGCTTTTACGATGCCCCGCGCCGTTCTCCCCGGCGCGGGTTTCGTCGTTTTGGAGGTCAGACATTGGCGGCCTCCTCACTCCTGGGCGAAGCGGACACCCTCGGTAGGGCCGCAACCCAGGCGTTCAGGTCGCTGGCGACGACGATGCTGCGCCGACCGATCTTCCGGATCGTCGGGCCGCGCCCCTCACCAATCATCTTGTAAAGTTGAGACCGGCTGACACCGACTTGGCGGGCAGCTTCAGAGACACTGAAAATTTGGTCCATAACACGACCCTAAGCGGGACGAGCGTGCAGCAACGGCAACACTCGATGGGTTGGCTCAGCGCCAGCTCATTCGCATTCACATACTGACATTGTATCTTGAAACGTCATGGACTTGCCAGGACGTTAGTAACCTAGTCTAGGCGCTCATAGACCGCAACAATAATTTACGGCTAAGCCCGTCGTAGTTCCGTAACTCTTTGTTCGATACTCACGCCGATCTCGCCCAAGGAGGCCCTCACGGTGTCTGCGACGTAGGACGGTGCAAGGTGCCCATAGTGCTTTTCGACCATGCGGCTATCAGCATGGCCGAGCTGCTTGGCAACGACCATCAAGGGCGCCCCGGCCATGACCAGCCGAGATGCATAGGTGTGTCGCAGCTCGTGGAACGTCATGGCGCCAATCTTGGCGATACCCAGCGCCAACTTGAACGGGCGGAATTGATCCGCTCGGCCCCACGGCTGCCCACCGTCTTTGAAGAAAATCAAAGCGTCAGGAGCCTTGCCCACAACCGACGCGGCAAAGAATTTCCTTCCTTCGTCGGTCAGCACAACATGCCGGCCCTTTCCCGACTTGCTGATACGCACATGCACGGTGCCGGCATCGTGGTTGAAGTCGGCGGCTCTCAGGGCCACCAGCTCCCCGTAGCGACAGCCGGTCAATAGGCTCGCTGACACCAGCTTGCGGAACTCGCCTTGGCAGGCGTTGAGCAGGCGCTTGGTTTCGGCCTCATTGAGATAGCGGACGCGGGCCGCGTCAGCTTCACGGAACGGCTTCACGGTTTCCCAGGCGTCGGCGTGCGCGATGTGACCTTCATGTCGAGCATGGTTCAGCGCAGCCTTCAGCACCGTCAAGACGCGGTTGGCGCTCGAACGCCGACGGCGGATGCCTTCCGGGCTTCTGTCCAGTGTCCGGAAGTTCTGATCCTTTCCGGGCTTCGTTCGTAACCTGGGCGGAGTGGCGACCAGTTTGTCGAGCCATTGATGCAGGCGCTTCCGCGTCAGCTTGGCGCACTCGACCTCCCCCAATTCGGGGATAATGTGGGCGTCGGCGCTGGCCTTGACCCTGTCGCTGGCCTTGCCGCCGCGCCGTTCGTAGGCGGTCAGATAGTCCTCGATTGCGTCCTTGATCTTGTAGGATCTCTTGGGATCGTGCCCCGCAATGACCGCTCTGGTCACTGTGATTAGCCACTCGCGCGCAGCATCGGCTGCTTGGTCATAGCTCAGGACGGTGTCGCCGTCGGCCTTCTGGGTGTCGTCATCGGCGGAGCCGAGAGCCTTGAAGGTCCGCTTGCGGGTTTCCGGGTCGTACAGCGCGGCTACCCAACTTCCGGCCCCAGCTCGGTAGCCGAGCTTAAGATTGGGCTGGAGGGTCTTGAAGTACGGCTCACGCCTGACGGCCAGCTTCCGCCGGCCCGTCTGGCTGGTGATGTTGGGTTCATTCGTGGTTTTAGGCATGGGTGGTCTCCAGCGCCACTGGGCACCATGCCGTACGGCATAAGTACGGCATAACGCCCGTGGACGCTTATGGATACAGTGGAAGTGGGTGGACTGAAAAGTGAGCTAGATCAGGTAGTTCGGAACTACCGCCCCCAGGGATAGAGCCATCATGGCCCCTCTCTCACGGCGGCAACCGGGGTTCGAATCCCCGTGGGGACGCCAATCTTTTCAAGTGGTTAGCGCGAATTTGTCCCGCAGATTTCTAATGCGGGACAAAATGCGGGACAAAGTTTCCCGCCCAATCCTCCAAATTAGCTTCTGTTGACCGCATGGTTTTGCCGTGCCAATCCTATCCGTTGCGGTGCCGGATCGGAGGGGCGCATGGCTGATTTCGAGGTCAGGAACAACCGTCACGGACAGCCGGATCGGCTGCGTGTGCGGGTTCGCAAGACCGGCTTCGTGACCCAGTCCCGTCTGTATGACTTTATCGGCTGGAATGCCGACGGCTCGCCCATCATCCCCAAGGAAGCGGCACGCTGGGCGGCGCGAATCGAGTCCGAGATGGCCGATCTGGGCATGCATCGTAAGGCATTGCCCGCACCGCAGCCCGAAGCCAAGCTGAGTGTAGCCCAGGCGTTGGACGGCTACGAGGCGGACCTGACCATCCGTAACGGCGACATCGGCAATGCGTCGCGGGCTCGCAAGCATCTTCCCGAAAGCTTGCTGAACACCGCCGTTGCCGATCTGACCGTCGCCGACCTGCAATCCTGGCGCAATTCCCTGGCGGGGACCCTGGCCCCAGCCACCATCAACCGGGTGATGACGCCCCTGAAAGCCGCCTTGAACCTGGCGGCCGATGCCGACGAGGGGCGCACCATCCGGTCGCGGGCGCCATGGGAAATCGGCCTGTCCTCTCTTGCCGATGCCGAGGAGGCCCGCAACGTGGTGATCAACGATGCGGTGATCGCCGCCCTGATCGGCGCGGCCTATGCGGAAAACACCGCCTTCGGCCTGTTCGTCGAGGTGGCGGCGGTGACCGGCAGCCGGGCCAGCCAGATCGCCGCTTTGGTGGTGGACGATTTGCAGGCTACGGGCGAGCCCCGATTGATGATGCCGACCTCCAAGAAGGGGCGGGGCGTGAAAGCGGTGCGCCGGCAGCCCATCCCCATCCCGGTGGCCCTGGCGGAAAAGTTGCGCCTGGCCTGCCATGGTCGGTCTGGGGCGGCACCCCTGGTACCCCGGCCCAGTGGCGGCGCCTTCACCACCAGCAACGACCATGTGCGCCCGTGGAGCCGCATTCGCAAGGCCGCCAATCTGAAGCCCGAAGCAATTGCGCCCTATACGCTGGAGGACATCACTCTCTATGCGCTACGGCACAGCAGCATCGTCCGGCAGATCCTGCGCGGCGTGCCGCTCCGGGTGGTGGCAGCCCTGCACGACACCAGCGTTGCCATGATCGAGCGCAACTATTCTCGCTACATCGCCGGACAGGCTGACGCTATCGCCCGTGCCGCTCTGCCGTCTTTCGCGGTCACCCAGGCTCCGCCCGCTGTTGCGCCGTCCCGCCCGCCCCAGGATGGCCAATGTCCGCACGGCCACAGCTACGCCGAGTTTCCGCCCTATATCGCCAAGAGCGGCAGCATCGTCTGTGCCGAATGCGCCCGTCAGCGTACCCGGCGCAACAAGGCGGCGAAACGGGCAATCAACGCCGCTTCGCCCGTGGCCGACGCGCTGACGCATGCTCCAACCCGTCGAGGTTCAGTCCCGGCCCTTTGAGCGGACGCACTTGGATCGAAGGGCGAGCCAGATCGGCAGTCGTGACGTGGACATACAAACCGATGCCGTGGCGATCCACCGCCACGCACTCCGCTAACATCAGTGGTGCGAAAGTCTTGAGCCAGGGGCGCCACGCGATCTGTCCCAGGCATTTGTCCCGCAACACCTTGCGCCCCTCGACCATCCCCGCCGCCAAATCAGCGCCGATGGCTTGTCGCCATGCCAGGATGTCCGGTTGAGGCGACGCGTGGAGAATGATCAGCCCAGGGTGCTCCAGGGGCTTGCGTTGGGGTGGACACGCCCCATGCCGGGCGATGGTGCGGGTGTACAAGACGGCGTAAAGGTAATTAGCAAAGCCGGTGACCAGCTTTTCCAGATCGCCGCGCACCCGGTTGCCGTTCCAGAACTCGATCAACCGCAATTGCCGGATGGCTTGCGGGGTGGAGAGATAGTGCCGCACATCGTCCATCGAGATCATGCTTTCCCCCGCGACGCGGCCCAGGCGACCACACGATCCAGCAATTGGGCCATCTCTCTCCTGTTCCCCGCTTGGTGGGCTTGGCATAGAGCTTCCCCAAATCGAATCCAGCCGTTCAGGGTCTTGTTCACCTCGTCCAACTGCGCCTGCCCTTGGCCCATGCCCATGTAGTAGCGGATGTTGCCATAGACTTCGTTTTCAGCCACCACCTTGGCGGTGCGGGCCTCGGCCTCAGCCAGTTGACGTTCCAATTTTGAGACCTGCTGGCGCAACTGGTGGGCGTCCGCGCTTGCCGCCTGAGCCCGGCCATTGGCTTCATTCGCCTCTCGCTGCCAAGCGTCAGCCCGTTCGGTCAATTCGCCGATCTGGTGGCGGAGATGTTCAATGTCTTTGGTGGCAGCACGTTCCTGTTGGCGTGCCTCCTCGCGCAACCGGTCACATTCAGTTCGCAGCGTTTCACTCTGCTGCTCCTGGGTCAGCAAGGACTGCATTTGCTGTTCCCAGGCCTGCACCTGCTGCCGTAATGCCTCGATCTCCACCTCAGCTGCTTCCGCTCGTCTCTTGCTCTCCCGTAGTTCGGCATTGCGCCGGGAATTTTGCCAATAGAGCAGGTATTCCGCCGGGCTTCGCCCGTCTGACAACCGGGGCCAGTATGAGCGGATCTCATCGGTGCCGACGTGGATATCCTCTTCCACCAACTTGGCGGCGATCTGTGCCCAGGTCAGGCCCTCCACCCGCCACTGGGCGATATCCTCGGCGAAACAGCGGATGTCATCGATCTTGGCCAATGCCCCTCCGTAGCAAATCCACTTCGTAGCAAGCGAAAACGGCGGAAACTAATGCGTATATCAGTGAGCGTAGCAGGTCTTTAGCATTTTGATGCACAGGTGTGATGACCTTGGGCGAAGAAGGCCGTAGCCCCTGCTATGACCGTTCTTCTTCGTTGGTGCCGTGGTTCCAAACGTTCTTTCCGTTCCTGAAGACCGCAACCGAACAGCCCTGTGCATACGCCAAGTCGTCCGCACAAACCCTGGCCCATGCTTCGTCGTCACCCGGAACCCATTGCCCACCGATAACCACCCCATCCCGGCTTGCGACCAGACTGTAGCCGCTGTCCTCGGGCCAGAATCGGCAATGCTCGGGGGCAGACGCACGCCAGTTCAGCGCAGCGTCGACGGCGGCGACCGCGTCGCGGTAGAAGCCGCCCCAATGAACTAGGGACAGGCAACTGTCGCGGTATATCAACAGATCCTCGGTGGACGCCAGGATTGACGGGGCACGCCAACAATGCGGCGCCGGGCCGCTAAAGGGCGGCTCGGGTAGAATGGGCGGATGCACGGCCGCCACCGAGTCGGCAAAGCACGTCGCAACAGTGCCATCCGGGCTATTGAGGATGCGGCGGCGGCGAAAGCTCTCGGTCATGGGCATTTGGGCACCAACGGAAGGTGTTATCTTGTCTCATGGCCTTGCCGTGCTAGCCAGTGTGGCGACCCTCGGATGCATGCGCCGGACGCATGGCCAGCGGTTGCGTCGCCGACACACGCCTCACCTCTCCCGCCCGCTCTCCGCCCCATACTTCTTCAGCGGCGCCAGCACGTATTCGATGGGCCTGCGGGTGCCGGTTTTGACCTCGGCGATCACCGTCATGCCGGGACTCAGCGGCACGAGCTTGCCGTTTTGCAGGTGGATGGTGGGATTGGCAACTGAGACGCGGATGGGAAAGTAATATTCCTTGGCCTGACTTTCCTCGTCCTTGACGGCATCCAGGCTGACCAGTTCGACGCGGGCGGCCAGCGTGCCGTATTTGGTAAAGGGGAAGCTGTCCACCTTGATGGCGGCTTCCTGGCCCACCTCGACGAAGCCAATGTCCTTGTTGGGCAGCCTGGCTTCCACCTCCATCACCGCATTCTTCGGCACCACGTTCATCAGCTTCTGTGCCGGAGTGACGACGCCACCGATGGTGTGGGTCTCGATCTGCTGCACCACGCCGTCCACCGGGGCGCGCAAGGACTGGACCCGCTGGCGTTCGCTGGCCTTGGCCAGTTCCTGTTCGGAGGTCGCGGCCTTGGTGCGCGCTTCGGCCAGCTTGGCGGTGATGTCGCGGCGAAATTCCTCCTTGGCCTGATTGAGCTGACCGCGCGTCGCCTCGATGGCGGCGCGGACTTCGACCAGCTTGGCCTTTTGGACCTGACGCTGCCCTTGGTTGTCGGCCAGTTCCTTCTCGGACCGCGCGCGGTCGATCTGTGAGCCATAGCCCTTGCCCGCCAGTTCCTGGCGACGCTCGGTCTCGTCTTTGATCTTGACCGCCACTTCTTCCAGGCGGTTCAGATCGGTGGCGGTGGTGGTCAGTTCGGCCTGCTTCTTGGCGAGTTCCGCGCCCAGCGCCGCCACCTTGGCCTCGTGCTCCTTCAACTGGGCGGCCATCAGCGCGCGCTGCACTTCCGCCAGCGCGCTGGGCACATCCGCGGGCGCAACAAAAGCCTGGGCTGCATCAGGCGCCAGCAACGCCTCCAGCCGCGCCATATCGAGCCGGGCTGTGTTGAGTTCGGCCTTCAGCCGCGCCACGTCGGCGGCACCGCCGGTGACCTCCAACTCCACCAGAACGTCGCCGGCCTTGTGGGTGGCGTAGTTGTCGAGGATGGCGTGGATGATCTTGCCCGCCGGAACGGCCCGCTCCACCGCATTGAGGAACTTGATGAATTCCTGATGCCGGTGCTTTTGCATACAACGCCCGAGCACCGTTCCGTCCAGGAT
>DATGXU010000080.1:0-10044 GCA_035298685.1 Magnetospirillum sp.
GCGAACGCGCCGCCATTCCAGCGGCTGACGGTCGAAGCCGCTGGTCAGCCGGTCGATCACCACCACCGGCTGGCCGGGGCTCAGCCCCAGCAGCGGCGCATGCTCGGGCCCCACCGCTTCGACGCTCAGGGCTTCGCTGGCGGTCGCCACCAACTGGCCGCACAGACGCTCGAACGCCGGATACAGATCGTTGCCGATCGACGACAGTTCCACCGTCAGCATGGGGGCGAAGCGAGCCTTGGGCAGCCAAATCTCCTCGGCCCGCAGAACTTGGCGGTCTACCCATTTCTGACGCACCATGCGGATGCATTCGCCGTTGGCGGCCAGGGCCAGCCGCTCGGCGACGTCGGGGGGCGCCGGCATGGCCGCGCGCTCGACGATGCGGCTGATCAGCTTGGCCCTGGCGCCCGGCTCCAGGCCGGGGATCTGCAGGCATCGCAGCAGCGAATGTTCGAAATTGGGGCGGCACACGAACGTGCCGCGCCCCTGCTGACGCACCACCAGGCCGTCAGCCACCAGCACGTCGATGGCGTGGCGCACGGTCCCGACCGCCACCTTGTGGGTGGCGGCAAGCTCGGCCTCGGACGGGATGGCCTCGCCCGGCTTCCACATCTGGGCGGCAATATCGGCGGCAATCCGGTCGCGCAACCGCTGATAGCGCGGCAAACGGTCGTCGATGGCGCTCATAATCCCCCGGCCCTGGTCATCTACATGAGTTAGCTAGCCACCTCAGCAAGCCTCTGTCAAGCATTTGCACATCTATTGCGAGAGTTTTTGCCTTAATTATAGTGTAAGGATTACCACCAAAGGATGGTGTGGCCACCCGCCCGGGCAAAGAAAAACCCCCGCCGGTTTCCCGGCGGGGGCATTCCAGATCGTGGCAACCGCCGCGATCGTTTTCCAGAAACTCGGATTAGACCGAGTAGTACATCTGGAATTCGACCGGGTGCGGGGTGTGCTCGAACTTGTAGACTTCCTCGAACTTGAGGTCGATGTAGGCCTCGATGAAGTCCTTCGAGAACACGTCGCCCTTGCACAGGAAGTCGTTGTCGGCGCGCAGGGCTTCCAGAGCCTCACGCAGCGAACCGCACACGGTCGGAACCTGCTTCAGCTCCTCGGGGGGCAGATCGTACAGGTTCTTGTCCATGGCCTCGCCGGGATGGATCTTGTTGGCGATACCGTCCAGGCCGGCCATCAGCATGGCGGCGAAGGCCAGGTAGGGGTTGGCACCCGGATCCGGGAAGCGAACCTCGACGCGCTTCGCCTTCGGGCTGGTCGCGTAGGGGATGCGGCAGGAAGCCGAGCGGTTGCGGGCCGAGTAGGCCAGCAGCACCGGAGCCTCGAAGCCCGGGATCAGGCGCTTGTACGAGTTGGTCAGCGGGTTGGTGAAGGCGTTCAGCGCCTTGGCATGCTTGATGATGCCGCCGATGTAGTACAGCGCGGTGTCCGACAGGTCGGCATAGCCCGAACCGGCGAACAGGGGCTTGCCGGCCTTCCAGATCGACTGGTGGACGTGCATGCCCGAGCCGTTGTCGCCATAGATCGGCTTCGGCATGAAAGTGGCAGTCTTGCCGTACGAGGCGGCCACGTTGTGGACCACGTACTTGTAGATCTGCATGGAGTCGGCGGCCTTGACCATGGTCAGGAACTTGCAGCCCAGCTCATGCTGCGAGGACGCCACTTCGTGGTGATGCTTTTCGATGGGCAGGCCCATCTCGCCCATGACGGTCAGCATCTCGGCGCGCATGTCGACGTGGCCGTCCACCGGCGGAACCGGGAAATAGCCGCCCTTGACGCCCGGACGATGGCCCAGGTTGCCTTCCGAGAAGTCCTTGGCCGACGACTCGGCGCCGTCTTCCGACGACAGCTCGTAGTAGCCCCGGTTCATGCCGACGGCGAACTTGACGTCGTCGAACACGAAGAACTCGGCCTCGGGGCCGAAGAAGGCGGTGTCACCGATGCCCGACTCGGCCACATAACGCTCGGCGCGCTTGGCGACCGAACGGGGGTCGCGGTCATAGAGCTGGCCGGTGGCGGGCTCGATGATGTCGCAGGTGATGATCAGCTGAGCCTGGGCGGCGAAGGGGTCCATGACCGCGGTGGAGCAGTCCGGCATCAGGATCATGTCGGACTGGTCGATGGACTTCCAGCCGGCGATCGACGAACCGTCGAACATGATGCCTTCGGTCAGCATGCCCTCGTCCACGGTGGAGACGTGCTGAGCGGTGTGCTGCCACTTGCCCTTGGGATCGGTGAAGCGGAAATCGACGTACTTAACGTCGTGCTCCTTGATCAAATCGAGGACTTTCTTGACGTCGTCGGCCATGGTCACAGTTCCTGAACAGTTGGATGTGGAAAAAACAATAAAGCTCTGACTTAGGCAGGTCTTTAGATGGCGTCGCTGCCGCGCTCGCCGGTACGGATACGGATCGCTTCCTCGACCGAGGAAATGAAGATCTTGCCGTCGCCGATGCGACCGGTGTGAGCCGCCTGCTGGATGGCTTCGACCGCGCGTTCAACGAGGTTGTCCTCGATGACCAGCTCGATCTTCACCTTGGGCAGGAAGTCCACGACATACTCGGCGCCGCGATAGAGTTCCGTATGGCCCTTCTGCCGGCCGAAGCCCTTGGCCTCGGTGACCGTCAGACCCTGCAGACCAACTTCGTGCAGAGCCTCCTTCACCTCGTCGAGCTTGAAGGGCTTGATGATCGCTTCGATCTTCTTCATGAAACCGCGTCTCTCGGAAAAGCGTGGAACCAGCGTCAAGCGCGGGGAACCATTTAGCACGGGACATGCCAGTTGGGCCATGGGGAAAACAGCGGAAACCCGCCAAGATTGCCTGGCGATTTGCCCTTTTTTTGGACAACTCAGCCCAACTCTTGTGCATCGCCTGTCGTCCTTCGGCGGCGCGCGCTTTCGTGGTAAATATCAGCCCCCTGCGAAACCCAGCCCGTCAGCCCGCCATGGTCCACGCCAACTCGTTGTTCGCCGCCTGCGGCACCACCATTTTCGAAACCATGTCCCGGCTGGCCAACGCCCACGGCGCCGTCAACCTGGGCCAGGGCTTCCCGGAAGGGCTGGAACCCGCCCCGCTGATCGCCCGGCTGGCCGAGGCCGACCGTGCGGGGCCGCACCAATATCCGTCCATGATGGGCACGCCGTCGCTGCGGGCGGCGGTGGCGGCGCACGAGGCCCATTACTGGGGCGTCCCCGCCGACCCGTCCGAGGTGATGGTGACCTCGGGCGCCACCGAGGCCCTGGCCGCCTGTTTCTTCGGGCTGATCGAGCCGGGCGACGAGGTGGTGCTGGTCGAGCCGCTGTACGATTCCTACCTGCCCATCATCCGCCGCGCCGGCGGCATCCCCAAGCTGGTGCGGGTCGAGCCGCCGCATTGGCAGCTGCCGCGCGAGCGACTGGCCGCCGCCTTCGGCCCACGCACCCGGCTGCTGGTGCTGAACTCGCCCACCAATCCGTGCGGCAAGGTCTACGACGCCGACGACCTGGCCTTCGTCGCCGATCTGCTGAAGCGCCACGACGCGGTGGCGGTGTGCGACGAGGTGTACGAGCACCTGACCTTCGACGGCCGCCGCCATGTGCCGCTGTCCAGCCTGCCCGGCATGCGCGGGCGGACGGTGAAGATCGGCTCGGCCGGCAAGATCTTCTCGCTGACCGGCTGGAAAGTGGGCTGGGTGGTCGCCGGGGCGGATCTGCTCGCCCCCATCGCCAAGGCCCACCAATACCTGACCTTCACCACCGCGCCGGCCCTGCAGGAGGCGGTGGCCTGGGGCCTGGAGCACCAGCGCGCCTACATCGACGGGCTGGCCGGCATCCTGCAAAAGCGGCGCGACCGCCTGGCCGACGGGTTGACCGCCGCCGGCTTCACCGTCCTGCCCACCGGCGGCAGCTATTTCCTGAGTGCCGACTTCACCGCCTTGGGCTTCGACGGCGACGACGCCGCCTTTTGCCGCATGATCACCGAGCGCGCCGGCGTGGCGGCCATTCCGGTCAGCGCCTTTTACCTGGGCGACGCCCCCGCCACATTCGCCCGTTTCTGCTTTGCCAAAACCGACGACGCCATCGACCGGGCGGTGGAGCGACTGAAAAAATTTTTCGGCTAGCCCCGCCGACGAAAAGAGGCGCTTGACGGCAGGGGGCCGCTTTGGGTACACATTCGGCCTCCCGGTGGCGGGTGTAGCTCAGTTGGTTAGAGCGCCAGGTTGTGGTCCTGGATGTCGTCGGTTCGAATCCGATCACTCGCCCCACTCCCCCCTGCATTTCGACGTTGCCCGGCCGTACATCCATCAGGATGAGCGGCCAGCATTGCTGAGCTGACGCCAACGCGTTGATTTTTCAGCAGAATCACCTTGCGGCGCAGGCGTCTTACACGTTTTCGGTAGCAGGCTCGGCGCGCATCCGGGTGAGCCCTACCAATTATGAACGCGCCGCTACCTCCACCAGATGGTGGGAGAGCGGGCGCCCCCTCGGATAAAAATCGCGTCAGAAGATTGATTGCGAGGGAATGGCGTGGCCGCCGGCGACGCCCCTTCGGACTCAAGCTGCCCGCTGGCCGTCTTCCAACGCACGGGGACTGAGATGCAGAACGTGGAAATGCTTCTGATTGATGCCAACAAGCTGTTCCGGGAAGGGCTGAAGAAGCTGCTGGACGGCTCGTCCTTCGTGATCGCCGACGAAGCCGACAGCATGGCCGAGGGCATGCAGAGGCTGGAGGCGGGCTTGAAGCCCAAGATCGCGCTGGTGGAGTTCGACGCCGGCTCCGACGACATCTCGGTGCTGCAGCAGATGCGCGAGAAACACCCGGACCTGAAGCTGGTGGTGCTGGCCGCCAGCACCCGCAACATCCACAACCTGGCCCGCTGTTTCGAAGCCGGAGCCGACGCCTATTTGCTGAAGAACATTTCGCCCGACGCGCTGAAGCAGTCGCTGAAGCTGGTGCTGCTGGGCGAAAAGGTGTTTCCCACCCGGCTGGCCGCCATGCTGATTTCGGGTCAGGTGGACACCCAACGCCCAGCTACCGCCTCGCCCGATCTCGAGGGTTTGTCCGAGCGCGAGATCCAGATCCTGCGCTGCCTGCTCAACGGCCACCCCAACAAGGTGATCGCCAAGAAGCTGTCCATCACCGAAGCGACGGTGAAGGTGCACCTGAAGGGGGTGCTGAAGAAGATCAATGCCGCCAACCGCACCCAGGCCGCCATCTGGGCGCTGAACAACGGCCTGTCGGCGGACAACTCCACCCTGCCGCAGCCGCGGCGCGGGGCGCCGCCCCCGGCCATCGAGGCGAATTCGGGGCTGTGACGAATCGAATGGCGGGACCCGGCGACGATGGGTCCCGCCATCGTCATCATTGCAGCGGCCGCAGCCCCTCCAATTGCCCGACCCAAACGTCGACCGGCGCCGAGGCACGGCCCCAGGTCACGGCCCCGCCGGCCACGCCCGCATAGGCGCCGCCGGCATAGGCGCCACCGCGATTGACCACGTAATTGGGTTGCGGCACCGCCACGAAGGCTTGGCGGTCCTTTTCCAGCACGGACAATAGCGAACCGTCCTCGCCGCGCAGCAGGGCACGCGGGCGGTTGCCGGTGAGTTGCTGGTCCAGGATAGCCTGGCGATAAGCCGTACTGATCCCCGCCGATCCGCCCGAGCGGTACGAATAAGGCTGGTTGTTCCACTGCGCCCAAACGGGCGGCGACACCAGCGCGGCGGCCACCGCCACCACGCCGGCCCCCAGACGGGCCAAGTCCATGTCGTCACTCCTCAGCCTGAGATGCGAGCCCCGGCACGCCGGGCTCGCCGCCCAAGTTGGGATGCCGCCGGACGCCGGTTCAGTGGGGCAACCCTTTATCCTGCGGCTCCACCACCTTTTCCCTGCCGCGCCGGGCCAGGGTCTGGCGGATCAGCTCGTTCTGGCGCGCGGCGAACACCGCGGCTTCGGTGCGGTTCTGGAATTTCAGCGCCTTGAGGATGGCCCGCACCTTGGTCTTCACATTGGCCTCGGTCAGGCCCAGCGAACGGGCGATCGCGCGGTTGGTCTTGGCCAGCCGCACCTGATCGAGGATCGACAATTCGATGAAGGACAGCCGCGCCAGGGTGTCGCACCGCAGCCGGTCGGTGACGATGTCCATCACCGCCGCCGACGGCAGGATGGAATAGCCGGATTTGGACAATTGCAGGATGTCGCGCACCCGTTCCATGGTGGCGTCGGCGAAGATCACGCCATCCACGTATTCCAGGAAGCCGATGGAATCCAGGAATTCCGGCGACCGGATCAGCAGCACCGCCTTGTTGTTGCGGCAAAACTCGGCCAGTTCGTCCAGGTGGTATTTCGCCAGCTGGCGCATCACCGGATAGGAAATGATCGTCACCTCGCCGGGCGGGCTCTCGGGATGTTCGATCAGCTGCCGGGGGTCGTCGACGATGCGCACATCGTGCCGTTCGGACGGCCCGAACCGGCCGACGATTTCGCTGACCATGTGCGTGTCGTCGACGGCGAGCGCGACCGGCGCTTGCGCCGCCGGCGTTTCGTTCAAGGTCGCGTCGATCATGAAGCACCCCGTCTCGAATGGTAAACGGCGACAAAGGCCAACCATGCCGGCGCCATGTGCCGCCTCCGCTTCAGTTGATGGTGAATCGGCGGGTGTAGAGGCGTTCGAACCTGTCGAACTCCTCGTCGCTGAACCGCGACAAGGCGTCGTTCAACCGCCGCCGATATGCCGGGTCCCGCAGAAAACAGTCCAGATCGAGGGTGTCGATCATCTCGGTCAGAACCTCGATCCTGGCGTTTTCGTCGCGGGTGGATGCGGACCACGGCGGTGGGGCCGTCATGGAGTGCTGTTTGTTGCGCAGCATGTGGCTGTCTCCTGGCCGTTTCCTTGGGCGACACCGGCGCCTCGTCGCCATCGACTCCGTGAGCTCTTGGGCACCGTGAGTTCTTGGGCATGACATGATATGGACGAAATCTATATGGCTGTCAGTGCCAATGTAAGCCACTCTTCAAGACCTATTACCAATGCCACACAAATTCACACCAGCGTATTGCCACCAAAATCTATCGCTGCAATATTTCGGATAATGACGAACGACACATATCAAATACCAATTTCGGCCACACCTCTTCCGGTTATATTGCCACACACCGCGAATACACCCGACACTGATCACGACCATTCAATAAAATGCGCCGGTTCCACCGCCCGCACGTTTCACCGCAATCAAGCGAAGCCCAGGCATGGCAGACACGTCCCGCGGAACCGATGGCCAGGACAGCCGATCCTTCTTGGCGCGGCAGTGCCTTTGGGCGCTGAGTTCCGCCCCCGTCGCCATGGCCGTGGTCGACGCGCGCGCCCCCGGGGCGCCGGTGACCTTCGCCAACCGCGAATGTGAAACCATCACCGGGTACGCCAGCGGCGAATTGCTGGGGCACGGACTGGACATGCTGCACGGGGCCGAAACCGACCCCGCCGCCGTGGACCAATTGCGGCGCGCCATGTCGGCTGGGCGGGCCAGTGCGGTGGAACTGACGAACTACCGCAAGGACGGCGAGGCGTTCCTGGCCCGCGTGGCCATGCGCCCCCTGCATGACGAGGCCGGCGAGGTGGCCGCCTTCATCGCGGTGCTGACCGACGTCACCGAATCCGTTCGCTCCGAAGCCCGCGCCCGGCATAGCGAGGCGCGGCTGCGAAATTTCACCGAGGCCATTCCCCTGCCCATGCTGACCTTGCGCCTGGACGGCACCATCCTGCGCGCCAACGCCGCCGCCGAGGAGGCGCTGGGGGTGGCCGCCAACGGCCTGCCGGGCCGCCGGGTCGAGGATTTCGCCGGGGAAGACGAGATCACCGACGACAGCCTGTGCCACCGCATGAGACGCCAGGACTCGGTTCAGCGGGTCGAGATTGCCGGGCGGCGCCCCGACGGGCAGATGCGGTGGCTGCTGGCGTCGACCCAACAATTCGATGTGGACGGCGACAAGCGCATCGTCATGGTGTTCCAGGACGTCACCGACCTTAAGGTCAAGGAACGGCGCCTGACCGAAGCCAACGAGGAAGCCGAGCGCAACATCCGCGCCCGCATGCGCTTCCTGGCCGCCGCCAGTCACGATTTGCGCCAGCCCCTGCAGGCCATGGCGCTGTTCGCCTCGGCGCTGGACCACCATGTGTCCACCCCCCAGGGCCGCACCATCGTGCAATCGCTGAAGATCTCGCTGCGCGGCATGGAGGAGATGTTCGACGCGCTGCTGGACATGTCGAAGCTGGATGCCGGGGTTATGAAGTCGGACCCGCAGATCTTCCTGATCAACGACCTGTTCGAGCAGTTGGAAACCACCTACGGCCCGCAGGCGGAGGCGGCGGGCCTGTCCCTGCGCATGGTGCCCAGCAGCGCGGCGGTGAAAAGCGATCCCCGGCTGCTGGCCCGCGTCATCGGCAACTTCCTGTCCAACGCGATCCGTTATACCCGGTCCGGCGGCATCCTGCTGGGGGTGCGCCGGCATGGCAGCCGATTGCGGGTGGCGGTCTACGACACCGGACCCGGCATTCCGGAAAGCCAGCGCCTGGACATCTTCCGCGAATTCCGCCAGGGCGGCGCCGCCAATGTGGCGGGACGCGGCGGCGGCACCGGGCTTGGGCTGGCCATCGTGCAACGGCTGGCGCGCCTGCTGGGGCATCCCCTGGACGTCCGCTCGCGGGTGGGCCACGGCTCGACCTTCGCCATCGACGTGCCGCTGGCCGAGGAATTCCTGCCCAGTCCCACCGCCGAGGACGAGGGCGAGGACATCCCCGACCTCAGCGGCGCGGTGGTGGTGGTGGTCGACGACGACCCCGACATCCAGGACGCGCTGACGCTGCTGCTGACAGAATGGGGCTGCACCCCGGTGGTGGCGTCCACGGCCGACGAGGCGCTGGCCGCCTTGGACGCCCAGGCGGGCAAACGGCCCGACGTCATCCTGGCCGACCTGCATCTGCGCCAGCACGAATCGGGCATCGACGCCGTCGCCACCCTGCGCGAGCGCATCGGCGCGCACGTTCCGGCCTTCGTCTTCACGGGCGACACCGGGGCCGCCGGCAATCCATCCGACCAACAGTCGCTGAAAGTGCTGCGCAAGCCGCTGGACCCGCTACGACTGCGCCTGCTGCTGGGCGAGGCCATCCGCCACGGCGAACACTCAGACCGCTGACAGGCGCTGCAGCAAGGCCGGCAGGTCGGCCATGGCCGCCACCGCATGAAAGCGCGGATGGCCCACGGGGTGCTCGGCGTGCTCGTGCGACCACGTGCTGGGATAGGGAACGTGCACCGCGTATCCCCCCGCCGCCAGCACCGGCAGAATGTCCGAGCGCACGGAATTGCCCACCATCACCGCCCGCCCAGGCCCATCGCCATGACGCGCCAGCACGCGGGCATAGGTGGCCTCGTCCTTTTCGCTGACGATTTCCACCGCGTGGAACAGCTCGGCCAGGCCCGAGCGCGCCAGCTTGCTTTCCTGGTCGAACAAGTCGCCCTTGGTGATCAGCACCAGCCTGAAGCCCTGGTCGCGCACTTCGGCCAGGGTTTCCGCCACGCCTTCCAGCACATGGACCGGATGGGCCAGCATCTGCTTGCCGCGTTCCAGAAACTCGCGGATCACCGCGTTGGGCACATGCCCGTCGGAAATCTCGATGGCGGTTTCGATCATGGACAGCACGAAGCCTTTGATGCCATAGCCGAACAGCGCCAGATTGGCGATTTCCGTGGCTTCCAGACGCGCCGCCAGCGCCGCCGGATCGGAATAGGGCGCCAGCAATTCCTGAAAGCGTTGGGTCGAGGCCCAGAACAGCGGCTCGTTGTGCCACAGCGTGTCGTCACCGTCGAAGGCGATGGTGGTGATGGCGGTCATGCCAGCGCCCTGGCCAGCCGCTCCAGCCCGGCAGCGTCAACGGGCAGGCCGAAGCGAAGGACGTGGGCGCGACCGACGAAGGCCCGCACCAGGATGCCGGCGCGGCCCAGGCGGTCGTACAGGTCAGCACCGCGCGGATGGGCGGCTAGGCGGAACAGGGT
>DATGXU010000081.1:0-13186 GCA_035298685.1 Magnetospirillum sp.
GTGCGATGGCGTCACCCCCGCCGACATGGGCGCCTATGCCCGTTGCCTGGATTTGTTCGACGGCCGCGACGACGACGCGGTCCAGGCTGCCCGCCAACGCTGGAAAAGCTGGAAGGCCGACGGTCACGAGCTGGTCTATTACCAGCAGACCGAACGCGGCGGCTGGGAAGAAAAGGCGCGGTCTTAGACACCGGCCCCAAACGAAAGCGGCGCGCGGTGTTCGCCACCGCGCGCCGCCCTTCTGCCCCCCACCCCCAATGGAAGGGCCGCGTGCCGCCCCCTCAGGCCCGCACGTCGTCGAGGAACTTGGCCACCACGCTGCTGAGTTGGTTGGCCTGCTGTGCCAGCGAATGCGCGGCCGCCATCACCTCGTTGGCGGACGAGCCGGTTTCCGCCGCCGCCTGCGAGACGCCGCCCACATTGGCCGACACCTGCTGGGTGCCGTTGGCGGCCTCTTCCACGTTGCGGGCGATTTCCGCGGTGGCGGCCGATTGTTCCTCGACCGCCGAGGCGATGGCGCCGGCGATGTGGTTGATCTCGTCGATGCGTTCGACGATGGCGCCGATGGCGACCACGGCGGTGTTGGTGGCGTTCTGCACTTCGCCGATCTGGCTGGCGATTTCCTCGGTGGCCTTGGCGGTCTGGTTGGCCAGCGCCTTGACCTCGCCGGCCACCACGGCGAAGCCCTTGCCGGCGTCGCCGGCGCGTGCCGCCTCGATGGTGGCGTTCAAGGCCAACAGGTTGGTCTGGCTGGCGATGTCGTTGATCAGCTTGACCACGTCGCCGATGCGGGCCGAACTGTTGGCCAGGCCCTTGACCAGCGAATTGGTGTGCTTGGCTTCCTCGGCCGCCTTCAGCGAGACGCCGTTGGACGCCTCGACCTGACGGGCGATCTCGCTGATGGACAGCGACAGCTCCTCGGCCGCCGCCGCCACCGTCTGGACGCTGGCCGAGGCCAGTTCCGCCGCCTTCGCCACCGCCGAAGCCTGATGATTGGTCAGTTCGGCGTTGCTGGACATGCTTTGCGCCGTGGCATCCATTTCGGTCGCCGCACCCGACACCACGCTGATCATGGACGACACCGCACGGTCGAATTCGCGCGTGGTGTTTTCCATGGCCCGCGCCCTGGCTTCGCGTGCCGCATGTTCGGCCTCGCGTTCGGCGGTCAGGCGATCTGTCTCGATCATGTTGTCCTTGAACACCTGGACGGCGGCGGCCATCAGGCCGATCTCGTCCTTGCGGTCGGTGCCGGGGACTTGGGTCTCAAGCTTGTGGGCGGCCAGCGCGCGCATGGCGGCGGTCATCTGCTGGACCGGCTGGGAAATCATCCGCGCCAGCACCAGGGCGCTGACCACCGAGGCGATGATTCCGAAAGCGGCGGCCCCCATCACCGCGCTGAGATTCGACCGCAGCGCGGCGGTCATGTCCGATTGCACGGCCACGCGGTTTTCGTTGGCCCGCATGCTCAGCGCCTCGACGGTGCGATGCAGCGAGACGAACTTTCCGTCGGTGTCGGTCAGCAGCATGGTGGCGAAGAAGATGTCGCCGTCCACCATGTCCAGCACTTCCTGGGCCGATTTCCGATAGGCTTCGACGCCCTTGGTGATGGCCTCGACCTCGTCCTGGGCGACGGTGGTGCCGGTGGTGTCGAGCTTCTTGAAACGGTCCACCGCCGAGGTCAGCACCTGCGCGGTCTCGCCCTTCAGGCGGTCGATGGTCTTTTGGTCGACGTTGGTCTGCTTCCACGCCAGCACGCGGATCAGGTCGGCGTGACCTTCCGACAGCTTGGCCAGCGCGCCCAGCGTGTTGCTGCCGAATTCGGCCGCCGCCGCGCTGGCGGTGCTGCCGCGCCGGGTGTTGTCATAGGACCAGTAGAAAATGGCCGACAGCGCGATGATCAGCAGGCTGGCGACCAGGGGGGCGATGACCGACTTTACAAGAATCGGTGCGTCTTTGATGGAACTGCGGGCCATGGGTTCCCCCAAAAATAACGCGCTAGGCGGCGCCGGTGTGGGCCGGCGCCGCGACAGGCGCTGAACGTCTGCGTCAGGGCTTGTAGGCGCCCACCAGGACGCGGTAATCGCCGACGGCCACCACATACGAGGACTTGGCCTCGATGGCGCCGGTGGCGTGGTTCTTCCACTTGTATTCCACCCAGCACTCGGCCTGACAGGCGACGATCTCACGCACCAGCGGCTTGCCGTCCACGTCCTTCAGGTCGATCTGGTTCTTGCCGACCATGGCGGGCTGCTTGGGATGGGCCACCGAGGTGCCGTCCTTGGTCCGCACGGTGACGTACAGGTCGCGGTCCTGCCACGACGGATCGTTCTGGAACGAATCCAGCGCCTTTTGCGGGGTGGCGATATTGGTCTTCATGAAGGCGGCGGCCTTCTGCGCCAGGGCCTTGGCCTCGTCCAGGCTGCCACGGTCGGCGGCGTTCGCGGTGCCGAACGTGACGGCGGCGGCCAGGATGGCGGGGATGGTGAGGCGAGAGAAAAAGTTGGTCATGTCGTTCCCCCGGTATTAGGGCTCGTGTTCGCAATCAACGCCTAAATGCGCCTATGGTTGTGTCATCGGCACATTTTTCGACTTTTTCATTTGGGTTATTCCAAATGAAAACTTTCGTTTTAAAAGACTACTTCCTTTCGGCCAGGGGAGGCAAGAGGGGCGACGCTGTGTGCGCAGATGCAACCGTTCGGACAAAAATTGGCGAATGGCGCCGCCAGGACTGATGAAACGTGGGGAAAAGCAAGGACTCGGCCCATGATTTGCGGTTGAAGACGGTATTTCTCGCGGTGCCGACCTGTGGCGGATGGGAGGCATTTTAAATATTCGACAAGGTTGAGTCAGATGAAGAATTCATCCTTAAGGGTGAAGATGTCTCATCCAAAGGAAGGGGAGCTTAGCTGCGCTGCAGCAATGCGCTTCGGGCAAGCGCCACGCGCGGGTGCCGCAGGGCGCCCTTGTTCCAGGCGAGAAACAGGCGGTTGTCCGGGGCGGGGACGGCGGTGGGCAGTTCCGCCAACGTGCCGGCCGCAAGGTGTTCGGCGCACAGATAATCCGGCACCACCGACCAGCCCATGTCCGCCCGCACCATTCCGATCAGGATGCGCAGATCGGGGGCGGTGACCGCCGCCCGCATCTCGGCGCTCTCGCCGAACACGGCGGCGAAGAACTGCCGGATCAGCGGCAGGGTTTCGTCATAGGCCAGACAGGGGTGTTCGCGCAGCAGCGCCGCCGAGATCTCGCGTCCCTTGACGCGGCTGGCCATGGCCGGCGACGCCACCAGCAGCAACCGTTCGCGCCCCAGTTCGGCTGATCCGTGCCGGCTGTCGTCGGGCGGCGAGGCGGTGACGGCCAAATCCGCCAGGCCCTCGTGCAAGGCGGCATAGATGCGCTCGCGGTTGCCGGTCTGCACGCGCAGCCGCAGCCCCTGGGCCACCAGCGGCGCCAGGGCGGGAACCACGCGGGCCGACAGGTATTCGGCCGGGCCGATCAGGTGCAGCGTTCCGGCCAGATGATCGGATCGCGCCTGGGCGGCGGTCATGGTGGCGGCGATGCCGTCCAGCGGCGCGGCCACCGATCGGGCAAGTTCGTCGGCGGCGGCGGTGGGCGTCACTCCGCGCGCCAGCCGCACGAACAGCGGCTTGCCCAAAGCACTTTCCAGCGCCGCGATATGGGCGGACGCGGCCGGCTGGGTGATGCCCAGGCGCCGGGCCGCCTTGGTCAGCGAACCGGCGCGATAGGTCTCGAGAAAGGTCGGCAGGGTCACCAGATAATTCATGACGGCGCATCCATAAGAAAACTTATGGCTGTTAGCATGAGGAATGATTTTTGTCGTGGGCTTCCCTCGGGCATTCCTGGGGGCGTGTTCAGCCAAAGGAGAGGGACGATGACCACGCTGAAAATTCTGATGATCCTGACCTCAAGCGCCACCATGGGCGACAGCGCCGAGCCCACCGGGGTGTGGTTCGAGGAACTGGCGACGCCCTATTACGCCTTCGTCGACGCGGGGGCGTCGGTGACCCTGGCTTCCATCGCCGGCGGGGCGGTGCCTGTCGATCCCCGTTCGGTGCGGCCGCGGGGCGAGAACGAGCCCAGCGTCGAGCGTTTCCTGGGCGACGCCGCCGCCTCGGCCAGTCTGAAGGCCACCCCGCCCGTGGCCGCCGTCGATGTCTCGGGCTATGACGCGGTGTTCCTGCCCGGCGGTCATGGCACCATGTGGGATCTGCCGGGCAGCAAGGCGCTGGCCGCCCTGCTGGGCAAGGCGTGGGCGTCCGGCAAGGTGGTTGCCGCCGTCTGCCACGGGCCGGCCGGCCTGGTGGGCGTCAAGGATGCCGAGGGCAATCCGCTGGTGCGGGGGCGGCGGCTGACCAGCTTCACCGACAGCGAGGAACAGGCGGTGGGCCTGACCGCGACGGTGCCGTTTCTGCTGGAATCCCGCCTGCGCGAATTGGGCGGACGTTATGAAAGCGCCGGCAACTTCCAACCGTTCGCCATCGCCGACGGACGTCTGGTCACCGGCCAGAACCCCGCCTCGTCGGCATTGACCGCCAAACTGACCCTCGAAGCACTCAAGGCGCGCTGAAGCCCTTCAGGCCTTGTTCACCTTGAACGTCTTGAGGACAAAGGCGGCGACGTCCGCCAGCGGGGTGTCCTGGCCGATCTTGTGTACCTTCGCCCGTTCGACGATGCGGGTGACGTATTCGGGGCGGCCGGGAATCCCGAAGGCGGTTTCGAAACGTTGTTCGCCAAGCGCCGAATGGGCGCTCATCAGGAACACCGCCAACTGGTCGGTGCGCAGCCCCAACTCGCCCACCAGCATCTTGGCGGCCAATCCGTTGACCATGCCCAGGATGCCGGTGATGCGCACGGTCTGTTCGGAATTGGGCAGGGCGGCGCGGACTTTCGGGTCCAGCAGCACGATGGTGAAGGCGTTGGCCTTCAGGCGTTTGCCGTCCGGCGTCAGGATGTCGCCCAGGCGGGCGCGCTGGTCCTTGTCCTGACTCGCGGGGACGGCGATTTCCAGCGGGGCCATGCCGTCGCTGACCCGCTTTTCGGCGGTGGTGACGGCGGCCGGCGGTTCCTTGGGCGCGGTCAGGAAGGCGGGCAGCGGCGTGCCGGCCAGCACCTGCTGTTCCGGCCCGACCAGCGCGGTGGGCGGCGGCGGATTGTCGGGATCGGCGCGCAGGCGGCGAATGTCCTCGGCGATGCGGTAATCCAGGATGCGGGGACCCAGGCGGCGCACGGTCGACGGCGACAGCGTGGAATATTCCGGGATCATGGGAACCTGCCAGTCGTGCAGCAGGTATTCCTGGAATGCGTCGTACAACGCTTCGCCGCGCGATCTCGGCCGCTGATAGGCCGCCGGACGATCGGGCGTCGCCGACAGCAATTGGCGCAGGCGTTCGAACAGGCCCGGCGGCGGGCTGCGGTGTCGTGGGCGCGCACGCAACGGCTTCAGCGTGCCGTCGAGCCGACGGCGGAAGTGGCGCTTGGCCGCCGTCCGCACCACCATGGCCACCACCTGATCCAGCGAACGCCCGCATTCCAGCAGCGCCTCGGCGTCGGCCACCTCGACCTTGTGCTTGTTCACCAGCAGATGGCGGAATTCGTCGGGGTGGGTGCGGAAGGCCAGGAAACAGCGGTGCAGCAGATCAAGGTTGTCCAGCACCGCTTCAAGCGCCCGGCGGCGCGGCAGGCGTTGCACCTCGGGCACCAGCTCGCCCAGGGCCTCGATCACGGGGCCCTGCAAGGTGGCGTTGATCCTGCGGATGACGCCGTTATGGTCTTCGCGCCGAGTTGGCGGCATGACATCCTTCCCGATCGGCGTGGCCCCGGTTGGGCACACGACCGCATTGGACACTATGCCGCCAAGGGCTTACCCAAATCCTAACGGCTTTGCTCGAAGCGCGCGAACAACTCTCGTACGAAACGGGCGCAATCGGCCAGCGGGCTGCGTTGGTTAAGCCCCGACAGCCGCGCCTTTTGGGTGATCCGCATCAGCAGGTCGATCTGGCCGGGCTGGCCGAAGATCCGCTCGAACACATTCGGGCCGAGGGCTTCGTGGGCGACCAGCAGGAACACCGCCAGCTGCTCGACGCGCAGGCCCAGTTCCGCCACCAGCAATTTGGCCGGCATGCCGCCGACCATGCGCAACGTCTCGCCCAGGCGCACGCCCTCGGCCGAAATCGTCAGTTGCGAGCGCACATCCGGCCGCAGCAGCGTCGGTCCGAACGCCTCGGTGCGCAGCCGTCGGCCGTCGGGCGTCAGAACCTCGGACAGCCGCGCCCGCTCGTCCCGGCGGCCGGCGCTGGCGGCCAGGGCATTGGCCTCGGCGGCTTCGGCATCGGGAATGTCGAACAGCTTGGCGGCCTCGTCGGGGTCGTCCACCACGCGGCGCAGATCCTCGGGGGTGCGCAGGTCCAGCAACTTGTCGCCCAGGGCCCGGGCCAGGCTGGGGCTCATGTCCGCATAGGTGGGCACCAGCGGCACCTGCCATTCGTGCAGCAGGTGGTGCTTGATGGCGTCGTACAATTCGTCCGCCTTCGACCGGACCGGCGCGGCATGCACGGGCGTCTTGTGCTGTTTGGGCTCGGTCAGGGCCTGGGTGATGCGATGGACGACGCCCCTGGCCGGAATGCCCTGGCGGACGTGGTTTTCATGCAGCTGGTGATGATTCCCGGCCGATCCCAGCTTGCGGCGGAAATAGCGTTTGGCGGCGGTACGCACGATCATCGCCACCACCTGTTCCAGCGTGCGCCCGCACGACAGCATGGCGCGGTCGTCGGCTACCGGCTGCAATCTTTCGTCGACCAGGATGGCGCGGAAGCTGTCGCGCTGGGCGCGAAAGGCGCTGAAACAGTCCTGCAGCAGGCCGATGTCGTCCAGCACCCGGTGGTAAGCCTGGCCGGCCGGCAGCCGGCGCAGTTCCGGCACGAAACGCGCCAAGACCTCGGCCACCGGCCCCTGCAGGGAATCGTTCACCCTGCGGACCACCGTGCCGCCATCAACTCCATGGACCCCCCATGCCATGGCCGACATTGTCACCGCCCCCTTCGCGAGATTTGCCGAATGTTGCTTATATCTAACGGTTATCCATCTTTTTGAACAAATTTCATTAACGCTATGAAACCTCAATTCGCGCCCGTGCGCAACTGTCAGCTGTCATGAAAAAAGCCCCCGCCGCCGATCAGGGCTGCGGGGGCTTGCGCAGAAAGCGTGGCCGCGATCAGGCGGTCGGACAGAACAGCCCCTGCGGCGACAGGGTGAAGATTTCGTAGCCGGTGGCGGTCACGGCGATGGAGTGCTCGAACTGCGCCGACAGCGACTTGTCCTTGGTCACCGCCGTCCAACCGTCGGCCAGGATCTTGGTCTCGGCCTTGCCGGCATTGATCATGGGCTCGATGGTGAAGAACATGCCTTCCTTCAGCACCACGCCATGGCCGGGCTTGCCGTAATGCATGACGTTCGGCGGTTCGTGGAAGATTCGGCCCAGGCCGTGGCCGCAGAAATCGCGGACCACCGAAAAGCGGTGCTTTTCCACGAAGCTCTGGATGGCCCAGCCGATGTCGCCCAGGGTGGCGCCGGGCTTGACCACCTCGATGCCGCGCATCAGCGCCTCGCACGTCACCTCGACCAGCTTCTTGGCCTTCACGCCCGGCTTGCCGACGTAATACATGCGGCTGGAATCGCCGTGCCAGCCGTCGACGATGGGGGTGACGTCGATGTTGACGATATCGCCGTCCTCCAGCTTCTTGTCGCCGGGAATGCCGTGGCAGACCACGTGGTTGACCGAGGTGCAGATCGACCGCGGATAGCCGCGATAGTTCAACGGCGCCGAAATACCGCCGCGTTCGGCGATGAAGTCGGCGCACAGCCGGTCGATCTCGGCGGTGGTGACGCCGGGCTGCACGTAGGGTCCGATGAAATCCAGGGCTTCGGCCGCCAGCCGGCCGGCCTTGCGCATCCCTTCGAAATCTTCCGGGCCATGCAAGGGGATGCGTCCCGATTCGCGTTCTTCGCTTTCCATGTCGTTCAGTTCCCGCGACCGTCCAGATGGATGGGCAGCCGGCCGTTGATGGTGATGTCCTCTAAGCTCATCCGGCAGGTATAGCAGATCGCTTCCACCCCGTCGCCCACGGCGGCCCCCAAACCCTCGGCATAGACGGGGTCGATGTCGGCGGCGGGGCGAAAGCCCACGCAGTCCTCGCGCTGGACCAGATAGAGCATGACTGCCCGCCCGCCGGCGGCGACCACGTCGCGCAGCTCCAGCAAATGCTTGGCGCCGCGCGCGGTCACCGCGTCGGGGAATTCGGCCATGGGGCCGCGCTTCAGATGGACGTTCTTCACTTCCACATAGCATGTGGGGCGGCCGGCGGCCTCCAGCAACACGTCGATGCGCGAGTTCCTGCCGTACTTGACCTCGCGCCGCAGGGTGTCGTAGCCCGCCAGTTCGGGGATGGCGCCGGCCTGGATGGCCTCGGCGGCGATCAGGTTGGGCCAGGCGGTGTTGACGCCGATCAGCGCGCCGTCGACGCGGCACAGTTCCCAACTCCACGCCAGCTTGCGGGTCGGGCTGTTGGCCGGCGACAGCCACACCTCCATGCCCGGCGCGCTGGTGCCCAGCATGGCGCCGGAATTGGCCACGTGGGCGGTGACCTCTTCGCCGCTGTCCAGCAGAACGTCGGCCAAAAAGCGTTTGTAGCGGCGGATCAGGGTGCCGCGCACCAAGGGATGGGGAAAGCGCATGTCAGTCCAGTTGCGGGGGCAGGGGGCCGCAATCGCCGCGCAACGCCTCGGCCAGCGACGCCTTGCCGGCGCCGGGGGGCAGCGGCTGCTGCTGGCTGGGATGGGGCGTCCACGCGGTCATGGTCAGCACCTGGAAGGTGGCCGGCACGCGGCCGTCGGCGTCGGCGAACAGGTCCTGATAGCGCCCAAGCGCGTGCAGCAAGGTGGCGCGGCGGCTGAAACCCTTGCGCTGTTCGGCCACGGCGTTGGTTTCGCCCATGCCGCGCAGGTCGGCCAGCAGGCGCATGGGGTCGCCATAGGTCACGTCCACGGTGTCGGCATCCACCACCGGCAGCGCGAACCCGGCCCGCTGCAGCAGGCCGCCCAGGTCGCGCACGTCGGCAAAAGGCGACACGCGCGGGCTCAGGCCGCCTTCCTCGGCGATTTCGGCTTCGGCCAGGGATTGGCGCAGTTCCTTCAGCGTCTCGCCGCCCAGCATGGCGCACAGGAACAGCCCGTCGGGCTTGAGCACGCGGCGGATCTGCACCAACGTCCCCGGCAGGTCGTTGACCCAATGCAGCGACAGGCACGACAGCACCAGATCGAAGCTGGCGTCGGCAAAGGGCAGCCATTCCTCGTCCGCCGCCAGGGTGGGGCGGCCGTTGGCGGCGGCGCCTGCCGCCATGCGGGGGCTCAGGTCGCATTGCACCAGGGTCTCGATGCCGCCGCGTCCGCTCAGGGTTTCGGCCATCTCGCCGGTATGGCAGCCCAGGTCCAGCGCCATGGGAAAGTGGCGGGTAATGTCGTTCAGGCGGTCGGCCAATCGTTCCGCCACCTCGCGGACCAGAAAATCATGCTGGGCGAAATGCGGGGCGGCACGATCGCGGCGCTTGCGCAGCAACGAACGGTCGAAGATTCTGATGGGGGCGGACATGCAGGCTATATGGCATGACCGCCGGGCCGGGAAAAGGACGAATAATGAAGGGCGGGGCATTGCTGCGGCGGGCGTTGGACGCGGTGCTGCCGCCATTGTGCCTGCTGTGCGGCACCGTGGTGGCGGAACCGGGCAGCCTGTGCCCCGAATGCTGGGGGCGGATGGGCTTCCTGGCGCCGCCGCTGTGCCATGCCTGCGGGCACCCGTTCGAGGTGGATGGCGGCGCCGGCGACCATGCGCTGTGCGGGCCATGCCTGGCCAAGCCGCCGCCGTGGGCGCGGGCGCGGGCGGTGTTCCGTTATGACGCGCAGTCCAAGCCGCTGATCCTGCGCTTCAAGCATGCCGACCGGCTGGAAGGGGCGCCGGCTTTCGCCCGCTGGATGGCGCGCGCCGGGGCCGAGCTGCTGGCCGACGCCCAGGTGATCGTGCCGGTGCCGCTGCACCGCTGGCGGTTGTTGGCGCGCCGCTATAATCAGGCGGCGCTGCTGGCTCTGGCGCTGGGGCGCCTGACCGGGTTGCCGGCGGTGCCCGACGCGTTGGTGCGCACCCGCCGGACGGCGGTGCAGGGACACATGGACCGCGAACAGCGCCGCCGCAACGTCGCCGGCGCCTTCGCCGTGGCCGAACGACGGCGGGCCGAGGTCGAGGGGCGGCGGGTGGTGCTGATCGACGACGTTCTGACCACCGGCGCCACCATGGGCGAGTGTACCCGGGTGCTGCTGAAGGCGGGCGCCCTGTCGGTCGACCTGTTGACGCTGGGGCGGGTGGTGTTCGGCGACTGAGCGGTTATATTATGCCCAGGTTCAACAGGAGAGCCCGATGGCCGATATCGAGATTTTCACCACCCAGGTCTGCCCTTACTGTGTCCGCGCCAAGCGGCTGTTCGACAAGAAGGGCGCCGCCTATCGGGAAGTCGACGTCTCCCACGACGCCGCCTTGCGCGAGTCCATGACCGCGCGCGCCGGCGGGCGCCGCAGCGTGCCGCAGATCTTCATCAACGGCGAACACATCGGCGGCTGCGACGACCTTTATGCGCTGGAAGCCGCCGGCGGCCTGGACGCCAAGCTGGGGGCAGGCGCTTGAACCCGGTGTTCAAGGCGGCGTGCCTGCAGGTCAACGCCACCAACGATCTGCAGCACAACATCGACACCGCCATGCGCTATGCGGTCGAAGCCCGTTCCGCCGGCGCCGAACTGATCCTGATGCCGGAAAACGTGGCGATGATGGAGTGGGGACGCTCCAACATCGTGCTTAAGGCCATGCCCGAGGACGACCATCTGGCGCTCAAGGCCTTTCGCGATCTGGCGCGCGAGCTGAACTGCTATATCCACACCGGCACGCTGCACGTGCTGCTGGAAGGCGGCATGGTGGCCAACCGGTCCTATGTGCTGCGCCCCGATGGCGTCGCCATGGCCAAGTACGACAAGATTCACATGTTCGACGTGGATCTGGGGCTGGGTGAGGTTTATCGCGAAAGCAGCACCTTCCAGCCCGGCGACCGCGCGGTGGCCGCCCGCCTGCCGTGGGGCAAGCTGGGGCTGTCGGTGTGCTATGATCTGCGCTTCCCGCACCTGTTCCGCTCGCTGGCCAAGGCCGGCTGCGACTTCCTGGCGGTGCCGGCGGCGTTCACCCGGGTGACCGGCAAGGCGCACTGGCATGTGTTGCTGCGGGCGCGCGCCATCGAGACCGGTTGCTATGTGTTCGCGCCGGCCCAGTGCGGCACCCACGTCAACAACCGCGAAACCTATGGTCACGCGCTGATCATCGCGCCGTGGGGTGAAATTCTGGCCGACGCGCTGGAACAGCCCGGCTGGATCATCGCCGACATCGATCCGCGCAAGGTGGTCGACGCCCGCCGGAAGATTCCCTGCCTGGAACACGACCGGCCCTTCGCCATGCCGCCACGGGATTAAAGCGGCGATGGCGTAACAGCCAAATCAGGGGGTGGAGACGGTGAATCTCCACCGGTTCCCTTCGCGGATGCAGCGTATGTACAGCTTGCCGCTGGAGTTGCCGGGCTGGTCGATGGTCCAGTTGTAGTTGGGGCATTGGGCGACGCCATAGGCCATGATCGGCTCGGTGACGTTAAGCCGGAAATCTTCCTTCCATTCGGAAACGTAGCGGCCCTGGAAATCGTTGATGCTGGCGATCGAACCGGTGGTGTCGGCGTCGCTCCACGAACGGGGAACCGGGGTCATGGATACGGCAATCGCTGTCGCCGCGATCAGTAATACGCGTTTCATACGAATTTCCGAATCAGAACCATGACTTATGGTATGGGCAAGCCCTCAGGTTGTAAATGAGGATAAATCCGACAGGTTACTGAATCGTTGAAAAACAAAAGCATGGGTTGTGCGCTACGGCAGGGGCATCGGTCCCGGACCGTTGAGGGCGCACAGGCGCTGCACCACCGCCCGGCCATCGACGACGCCGTCTTCATAGGCGATCACGGTCAGCCCCGCCGCCATGCTCAGCAACTCGCCCCGGCGCAGCAGGTGATCGGGATGGCGGGGGCGGCCAAAGGCTTCGTTGCCCAGGGCGAGGCAGTGGCGAGCGTCATCGCTGCATTCCCGTTGTCATTCAAGCCGTCTTTCCTATAAAGGGGGGCCGAAAGGGTTGGAAAGACATGATCCTGTTCGAACTGCGCTGTGCCAACGATCATCACTTCGAAGGGTGGTTCAAGGACAATGCCGCCTACGACGCCCAAGCGGCGGCGGGCGAGATCTCTTGTCCCGTGTGCGGCGATACCGGTGTGAGCAAGGCGATCATGGCGCCGCGCCTGAACAAGGCGACAGGGCAAACCCTGGATGCCCAGGGCGCCGCCCGCGAAATGCGGCGCATGCTGTCGGAACTGCGCCAGCAGGTCGAGCAGAACTGCGATTACGTGGGCGAGAAGTTCCCCGACGAGGCCCGCAAGATCCATTACGGCGACACCGAAGCCCGCCCGATCTATGGCGAAGCCTCGGCCGAGCAGGCCGCCGAATTGGAAGAGGAAGGCATCGCGGTCAGCCGGATTCCCTGGCTGCGCGAGAATTGAAGCGTTCATTGCGGAATTTTTGGGAACTTGCCTTCAACGTCATCGCCGGGCTTGACCCGGCGATCCACGCGTTTCCGCAAGAAAGTCATTGGCAACAATGGGTTGGGCGTCCGCACGTGGATGCCCGCGTCAAGCGCGGGCATGACGGTTTCCGGGACGGTAATAAGGCGTTTCCCGCCTTCCCGCTAATCCGCGAAGAACCGAATTAAGAAGGGGCGGGCCGGATTGTCCGGCCCGCTCCTTACGATCAGCCGCCGGTCAGCAGCTTGTCGGCGTCCAGTTTGATGTCGCGGCGCACCTGTCCGCTGTTGCCCAGGGGGGCGGCCTTTTTGCCGTCCACGATCACTTCCAGCGCGCCGGCATTGCCGACCATCAGGCTCAGGCCGGGGCGGTTGGGAACCATGTAGGTGTCGCCCCGGCGCAGCAGCCGCGACAGCAGCAACTGCCCATCCAGTTCCCGCACTTGAACCCAGCAATCGTCGGAC
>DATGXU010000082.1:0-25114 GCA_035298685.1 Magnetospirillum sp.
CACCAGGCTGCCGGCCGGCAGCGCCTTGGCCTCGGGCGTCATCTCGATTTCGTTGGAAAACGCCCAGGGGTGGCCGCCCCGGAAGCGGCGGGCGCGCCCCTTGGCGAAGCGGATGAGGGGACGGGCGGCGGGAGTGTCGGCGGCGATGTCAGTCATAGGGCCAACCATAAAGGAGTGCCGCGCCGCCGACAACGGCCCTCCGACCCTGCCCAAAAGTGGTGGAAGCGCGCGAAGAAGGCCCCTCAACCCGGTGGGATACCAACAAATTTTTCCGGTTTTGATATGGATCAATGGCCGGGGAGACACATGCGGTCATAGTGCGCCAACTCGGAGCAAAGTCCTCCCGGCCGGGCAATGGCCAACGGGGGTTTGTTTGTCATTGCATTTCCGGCGGGGCGCTCCGGGCTGACCCTTTCCCGGTCGAAACAGGAGTTCGGCATGAGCACCAACACCGACGCCACGCCCTATTGCGAAGACGTGGTGAAGAAGTTCGTCCTTGCGGCGACGTTCTGGGGTGTGGTTGGCTTCCTGGCTGGCGACTTCATCGCCTGGCAGCTCGCCTTCCCGATCCTCAACCTTGATCTTGAGTGGACCACCTTTGGCCGTCTGCGCCCGGTTCACACTTCCGCCGTGATCTTCGCCTTCGGCGGCAACATTCTTTTCTCCACCTCGCTGTACTGCGTGCAGCGCACCTGCCGCGCCAGCCTGTTCGGCGGCCGCGGCTTCGGCACCTTCATCTTCTGGAACTTCCAGATTTTCATCGTGGTTGCCGCGCTGACCTACGTCCTGGGCTTCTCCCAGGGCCAGGAATACGCCGAGCCCGAGTGGTGGCTGGACCTGTGGCTGACCGTCATTTGGGTCTGCTATCTGCTGGCCTTCGCCGGCACGATCATGAAGCGCAAGGAACCCCACATCTATGTGGCCAACTGGTTCTTCTTCGCCATGATCCTGACCGTGGCCATGCTGCACCTGGGCAACAACATCGCCGTTCCGGCCGCCCTGTTCGGCGGTTCGTGGATGAAGTCGTACAACCTGTTCGGTGGCGTGCAGAACGCCATGACCCAGTGGTGGTACGGCCATAACGCGGTGGGCTTCTTCCTGACCGCCGGCTTCCTGGGCATCATGTACTACTTCGTGCCCAAGCGCGCCGAGCGTCCGGTGTATTCGTATCGCCTGTCGATCGTGCACTTCTGGGCCCTGATCTTCCTGTACATCTGGGCCGGCCCGCACCACCTGCACTACACCGCCCTGCCGGATTGGGCGCAGACCCTGGGCATGACCTTCTCGGTGATGCTGTGGATGCCGTCCTGGGGTGGCATGATCAACGGCCTGATGACCCTGTCGGGTGCCTGGGACAAGCTGCGGACCGACCCGGTCATGCGTTTCCTGGTGTCCTCGGTGGCCTTCTACGGCATGTCGACCTTCGAAGGTCCGATGATGTCGGTGAAGGCGGTCAACTCGCTGTCCCACTACACCGACTGGACCATCGGCCACGTGCACTCCGGTGCTCTGGGCTGGGTTGCCTTCGTGTCCTTCGGCGCGCTGTACTACCTGGTTCCCAAGCTGTGGAACCGCAAGGAAGTCTACTCGCTCCAGCTGGTCGGCCTGCACTTCTGGATCGCCACCATCGGCATCGTGCTCTACATCACCGCGATGTGGATCTCGGGCATCATGCAGGGCCTGATGTGGCGTGCGTATGACAACCTCGGCTTCCTGCAGTACTCGTTCATCGAGACCGTCGAGGCGATGCATCCGTACTATGTGATCCGTGCTCTTGGCGGCGTGCTGTTCGTCCTCGGCTCCCTGGTGATGGTCTACAACTTCTACAAGACCATCAAGGGTGACGTGGCCGCTCCGGCTGCCCAGCCCTCGACCGCTGCGGCCCGCTAAGGGGAGGAACCGACATGTCCGTGTTCAAGCATCACGCTAAACTCGAAACCAACGTCTTCTTCCTCGCGGTGGGTATTCTCGTCTCGGTGGTTGTCGGCGGCCTCGTCGAGGTCGTTCCGCTGTTCACCATCGAGTCGACCATCGAGAAGGTGGACGGCGTTCGTCCGTACAGCCCGCTGGAGCTGGCCGGCCGCAACATCTACATCCGTGAAGGCTGCTACAACTGCCACAGCCAGATGATCCGTCCGTTCAAGGACGAGGTCGAACGCTATGGCCACTACAGCCTCGCGGCCGAGTCCAAGTACGACCACCCCTTCCAGTGGGGTTCCAAGCGTACTGGCCCGGATCTGGCCCGCGTCGGTGGCAAGTACACCAACGACTGGCACGTGCGTCACCTGATCAACCCGCGTGACGTGGTTCCGGAATCCATCATGCCGGGCTATCCGCACCTCAAGCGGTCGCTCGACTACTCTGCCATCCAGGCCGACATGACGGCTCTGTCGGTGGTGGGCGTGCCCTATTCCAAGGATCAGATCGCCAACGCCAAGAAGGACCTCGAGGAGCAAGCCACCTCCGAGGACACCAGCGCCGCGGTGGCGGGCCGTTACCCGAAGGCCAAGCTGGGTAGCGCCGATGCCGATCCCAAGGTGACCGAGCTCGACGCCCTGGTGGCGTACCTGCAGGTCCTGGGCACGATGGTGAACTTCACCACGGTCACGCCTGAGAAGATCGCCCGGTAAGGGAGCGGAGATTGTTAGAGACGTTCGTCAACGACGTTCTCCGTCCCCTTTGGGGTCTCTGGTTGATGGTTCTGTTCCTCGGGATCGTCTTCTGGGCATTCCGGCCGAAGAACAAAGGCCGGTTTGAATCCTACGGAGACATCCCCCTGAGGGACGACGACAAGGAGCGCTAATATGGCTTCCATGGAAAAGGACTCGGTGTCCGGTCAGTACACGACCGGTCACGAGTGGGACGGCATCAAGGAGCTCAACACTCCGCTGCCGAAATGGTGGGTGTACGTGTTCTGGGCCACCGTGATCTGGTCGATCGCGTACTGGGTCGCCATGCCGGCTTGGCCGACGATCAGCGACTACAGCCGTGGCATGCTGAACTACTCGTCGCGCAACGACCTGCAGGCCGAGCTGAAGGCTCAGAAGGCGGCTCGTTCCAAGTTCGAAAACCAAATCGCCGCCCTGCCGGTCGACGAAGTGGTCAAGAACAAGGATCTGCACAACTTCGCCATGGCCGGCGGCAAGGTTCTCTTCAACGAGAACTGCGCCCCCTGCCACGGCGCCGGCGGCGTCGGCGTTGCCAACGCCTATCCGAACCTGACCGACGACGAATGGATCTGGGGCGGCCAGTTGGCCGACATCCAGCAGACCATCGCCTTCGGTGTCCGTAACACCAACAAGGACTCGCATGTCAGCGAGATGCCGAAGTTCGGTGCGGACAAGCTGCTGACCGCCGATCAGATCAACCAGGTCGCCGACTACGTCGCCGCCCTGTCCTCGAAGGGCCAGACCGCCGGTCTGCCCGGCGAGGCGATCTTCGCCGAGCAGTGCGTGGCCTGCCACCAGGAAGGCGGCGTGGGCAACAAGGACGTCGGTGCGCCGGCCCTGAACAACGCCATTTGGCTGTTCAAGGGCGGCAAGGACACCGTGAAGCAGGTGGTGGTCAACCAGGTCACCAACCCGCGTCATGGTTCCATGCCGGCTTGGTCCGAGCGTCTTGACCAGACCTCGATCAAGATGCTGACCGTTTACGTTGCTTCGCTGTCCAACGTGAAGAAGTAAGCACCCGTCGGGACCGGTTCGCCGGTCCCGATCCTTTGTCTTGTGCAAGGGGCGCCGGGGTTGGGCCGCAAACGGCCCAGGGGGCCCCGGCAGGGTACGGTTGGTGGGGTGCGTTCCCGACGGGGCGCACCCCACTGTCTTTTCGGCCCCTGCCCACCGTGCCCGGATGCCGCTTGACCGGCGTCAGTGTCGCTTGATTGGTTGATCCATTATCCTTGACGGGCTAGACATGCGCCCCATGCATGGATGCCATGTCCTTTTGTCGGCCCTAGCCCCCCCTCCCCCCGATAGGATCGGGCCGTTTCCAGAACCGGAGTGCGGAACCATATGAACAAGGCCACGCCGCAGGCGACAGACTCGAACGCGCTGTATGCCGAGACTGTCACCATTCACCCCCGCAAGGTCAAAGGCACCTTTCGCAGCATCAAGTGGTGGCTGATGGCCATCCTGTTGGCTGTTTACCATCTGGCCCCGTTCATCCGCTGGGACCGTGGCCCGGGGGCGCCGAGCCAGGCCATTCTGGCCGACATGGCCGGCCGCCGCGGCTATTTCTTCTTCATCGAGATCTGGCCGCAGGAAGTCTATTACGTCACCGGCCTGCTGCTGTTCGCGGCCATCGCGCTGTTCTTCATGTCGGCGCTGGCCGGCCGCGTGTGGTGCGGCTTTCTGTGCTGGCAGACGGTCTACACCGACCTGTTCGTCCTGATCGAGCGGCTGGTGGTCGGCGACCGCGCCGCCCGCATCAAGCTGGACCGCGAACCGTGGAGCGGGTCGAAGCTGGCGAAAAAGGCGGTGATCCACGCCGGCTGGCTGGCCATCTCGCTGGCCTGCGGCATCGGCTTCACGCTGTATTTCGACGACGCCTTCACCACCCTGCGCGAGATTTTCACCCTGCAGGCCAGCATGGGCACCTGGGCCGCCATCACCATCGTCGGCGGCGGCTGCTATCTGCTAGCCGGTTTCGCCCGCGAGCAGGTGTGCCTGTACATGTGCCCCTATTCACGCTTCCAGTCGGCCATGTTCGACGAGCACTCGCTGATCATCTCGTACGAGGGCTGGCGGGGCGAGCCGCGCGGTCCGGCGCGCAAGGGCCAGAGCTTCGAAGGCCGCGGCCACTGCATCGACTGCAAGATGTGCGTGACCTCGTGCCCCACCGGCATCGACATCCGCGAAGGCCTGCAGATGGCCTGCATCGGCTGCGGCCTGTGCATCGACGCCTGCAACACCATGATGGACAAGTACAAGCTGCCGCGCGGCCTGATCAGCTATGATTCCAACGCCAACCTGATGGCGCGCGAAAAGGGGCAGGCCCCCAGGACAAAGCTGGTGCGCGCCCGCACCATGATCTATACCGCCCTTCTGACCGCCATCGGCATCGGCATGGTGCTGGCGCTGTCCACGCGCCACACCGTCGAGGTCAACGTGCTGCACGAACGCTCCCCCTTGTTCGTTCAGCTCTCCGATGGCAGCATCCGCAATGGCTACACCTACAAGGTCCTGAACATGGTCCGTAAGGATCGCACGTTCGCGCTGTCCGTCACCGGCATCCCCAACGCCACCATCGAGGTGGTCGGCGATGACGCGGCCAAGAGCGCCGAGACCGTCATGCAGGTACCGGGCGACGACGTATCCACCTTCCGTCTTTACGTCACCGTCCCGGAAGCCGCTCTCCAGAACACAAAGACCCCGCTGACGTTCACGCTGACCGACAAGGCCGACGGCCATGTGGTCCGCAGTGAAACCTTGTTCGCGGGGCCCGGCAGGTGATGAACATGGCTGCGACCCGTGAACGGGGCTGGTGGTATCCGTATATTTTCGTGGGCTGCTTCGTGGTGGTCGTGGGGGTGAATGGGGCCTTGGCCTATTTCGCCACCTCGACCTTCACCGGCCTGGAAACCGACGCCGCCTATCAGAAGGGGCTGGCCTATAACCAGAACCTGGCGCTGGCCAAGGCCCAAGAGGCCTTGGGCTGGCAGGTGGACACCAAGGTCACCCCCGGCCCCACCGATTCCACCGGCGCCAAGGTTGACGTCGCCGTCACCTATCGCGACCGCGATGGCAAGCCGGTGGACGGATTGACGGTCGAGGTTGATTTCATCCGCCCGACCGCCAAGGGCCTTGACCGCCGCGACACGCTGAAGCCCTTGGGCAACGGCGTCTATGGCGGGCCGTACACCCTGCCGGCCAACGGCGTGTGGGACATGCAGCTGGCGGCCAACGGTGCCGGCGCCTCGTATCAGCACAGCCAACGCTTCGTCATCCGGTGAGCACCGCCCACGTTTGCCGCCATTGCGGCCAGATCATTCCGGTCGAGCTGCAGGGCGACTTCTGCTGTCGGGGATGCGAAGGGGCCTTCACCCTGGTTCAGGGGCTGGGCCTGGAGACCTATTACCGCCGCCGGGCCATCGACCCGGCGGCGCGTCCGCTTCGTCCCGAGGACGAAGCCAACACCCTGCATGATTTTTCCGCCCAGGTTCAGGTCAACGAGTCCGGCGAGGCGGTGTTGCACCTGATGGTCGAAGGCATTCACTGCGCCGCCTGCATCTGGCTGATCGAGGCGCTGCTGGCCAAGCAGCCCGCCGTCGCCTGGGCGCGCGTCAACATGACCACGCGGCGGCTGGTGGTGCGCTGGGACCCGTCGCAGATCGACGCCTCGGCGCTGCTGGACCCGGTCATCCGCGTCGGCTATCGCCTGGTGCCCTATGATCCGGCCAAACTGGGCCGCGAAACCGAGCGCGTGGAAAAGGAATTGCTGCGCGCCATGGCGGTGGCCGGCTTTGCCGCCGGCAACGTCATGCTGCTGTCCGTCTCGGTCTGGGCCGGGCATTTCAGCTATATGGGGCCGCACACCCGCGACCTCATGCATTGGATTTCCGCGCTGATCGTGCTGCCGGCGGTGCTGTACTGCATCCGCCCCTTCGCCCGCTCGGCGTGGTCGGCGCTGCGCGCGCGCCGCACCAACATGGATGTGCCCATCACCCTGGGCGTCAGCCTGGCTTCGGCCATGTCGCTGGCCGAGACCATGCGCGGCGGCGAATGGGCCTATTTCGATTCCGCCATCACCCTGCTGTTCTTCCTGCTGATCGGCCGCTACCTGGATTCACGGGCGCGCGGCCGTGCCCGCTCGGCCGCCGAACACCTGCTGGCGCTCGACGCCGTGGCGGTGACGGTGATCGAGGAAGACGGCACCCAAAGGCTGCTGCCGCCCACCAAGGTGCCGGCCAACGCCTGCGTGCTGGTGGCGGCGGGCGAACGCATCGGCGTCGACGGCATCGTCGCCGACGGCCAGTCGGATGTGGACACCGCGCTGATCTCGGGCGAAAGCGTGCCGGTTGCGGTGGCGGTGGGCGACCGGGTTTTCGCCGGCACCGTCAATCTGTCGGCGCCGCTGCGCCTGACCGTGGCCGCCGTGGGCGAACGCACCCTGTTGGCCGAGATCGTGCGCATGATGGAGGTGGCCGAACAGGGCCGCGCCAAATACGTCGCCCTGGCCGACCGGGTGGCGCGCTGGTACGCGCCGGTGGTGCACGTGGCGGCGCTGTCCACCTTCCTGGGCTGGACCTTCGGCATGGGCGCGCCGTGGCAGCAATCCCTGCTGAACGCGGTGGCGGTGCTGATCATCACCTGCCCGTGCGCGCTGGCGCTGGCGGTGCCGGTGGTGCAGGTGATCGCCTCGGGCCGGCTGCTGCGCCAGGGCATCCTGCTGAAATCGGCCACCGCGTTGGAACGCTTCGCCGACGTCGACACCGTGGTGTTCGACAAGACCGGCACCCTGACCGAAGGCAAGCCCGACCTGATCCGCGACGGCGCCTGGACCACCGAACAGCTTGCCCAGGCCGCCGCCCTGGCGGTGGCGTCGCGCCATCCGCTGGCCCGCGCCCTGGCCGCCGCCGTGCCCGGCGTGGCCATGGCCGACGGCGTGCGCGAGGAACCCGGCCGGGGCATGGTGGCCGGAGCGGTGCGGCTGGGCAGCCGCGCCTGGATCGGCATTGCCGACGACACCCAGGCGGAAGGCCCGGAATTGTGGCTGGACGTGCCGGGCCAGCCCCCGGTGCGCTTCGCCTTTGCCGATTCGCCCCGCCCCGATGCCGCCCAGGTGGTGGCCGCCCTGAAACGGCGCGGCCTCAAGCTGGAATTGCTGTCGGGCGACCGCCAGCCCACCGTGCGCCGCCTGGCCGAGCAATTGGGCATCGACACCTGGCATGCCGGCCAAAGCCCCGCCGACAAGGTGGCCCGGCTGGAGACGCTGAAGGCCGAAGGCCGCAAGGTGCTGATGGTGGGCGACGGCCTGAACGACGCCCCCGCTTTGGCTTCGGCCTATGTCTCGGCCAGCCCGTCCACCGCCGTGGACGTCAGCCAGACCGCCGCCGACGTGGTGTTCCAGGGCCATCGCCTGACCCCGGTGGCCGAGACCCTGCACGTGGCCATGGGCTCGCGCCGGCTGGTCCAGCAAAATTTCGTGCTGGCTTTGGGCTATAATGTGTTTACCGTACCGCTGGCGGTGGCCGGTTTCGTGACACCGCTGATCGCCGCGATTGCCATGTCCACCTCGTCGCTGGTAGTAATTGGCAATGCCCTGCGTCTGTCCCGCGGGAGAACAGTTTGACCAACCTTTTGATGCTCATTCCCGTCGCCCTGTTATTGGGGGGAATTGGATTGGTCGCATTTCTTTGGGCCTTGAAGTCCGGGCAATTCGAAGACCTGGACGGCGCCGCCCACCGTATCCTGTTCGAGGATGACGACATGGTGCCACATCAATCGCCGCCCGCTTCCGGTCCGCAAGACCCGACGCAAGGCAGGCCCTAGGGGGGGCAAGCCGGTGAACGTCATGCCGCCCCTGGACCTCGACGATCACAAGACCGAGCGGACCGAGGCGCCGGATATTTCGGCGCCGCCCTGCCGCAACTGCGACGTCGTCCGGGAGCTGGCGTTCTGCGCCGACCTGTCCCACGACGAGATCCGCCGGCTGGCCACCGTGCGCTGCCATGCGCAACTGCCGGCGGCCTTCACGGTGTTCCGCGAAGGCGACGCCGCCGACCACGTCTATTCCATCTCGTGCGGCGCGGTGAAGCTGTACAAGCTGATGAGCGACGGCCGCCGCCAGATCATCGGCTTCCTGTTCGCCGGCGACATGTTCGGCCTGGGGCTGGACGGCGGCTATTGCTATACCGCCGAAACCCTGATCCCCACCCAGCTGTGCCGGTTCACCCACCGCAAGCTGGACACCATGATGGATTCGTTCCCGCGCCTGGAACGCAAGATGTTCACCATGACGGTCAAGGATCTGGTGGCGGCGCAGGAACAGATGCTGCTGCTGGGCCGCAAGACCGCCAAGGAAAAGGTCGCCACTTTCCTGCTGAAGCTGTCGCGCCGCGCCGCCCAGCAGGGGCTGGGCGCCAGCCCGGTGTCGCTGCCCATGAGCCGGGCCGACATCGCCGATTACCTGGGCCTGACCATCGAAACCGTCAGCCGCACCTTCACTCAGCTGCGGCGGGAAGACGTCATCGGCCTGCCCGATGCCGGCCATGTGGTGCTGATCGACGAAACCGGCCTGCGCGAGCTGGCCGAAGGAACCGCCGGGGCCTGACCGCACCCCCGCCGCGCCGGGCACGCCGCCCGATGAGTGGCTCGAGAATTTTTAGCGTTTGACTTCACTGGCCCATGGTGGAAAACCGGAACCGCCAATCCGCCGCCCGCACCGCGCGGGCGTCCCTTTTCGCCGCCAGGAGGTCCTGTTGAGCACCGAAATCCGGACCAAGCGTCTGACCACCCGCGACATCCGCGCCCGCAAGGGCGGCGACCCGGTGGTGGTGCTGACCGCCTATTCCACCCCCATGGCCCGGCTGCTCGATCCCCATGTGGACATGCTGCTGGTGGGCGATTCGCTGGGCATGGTGCTGTACGGCATGGACTCCACCCTGGGCGTCAGCGTCGACATGATGATCAACCACGGCAAGGCGGTGATGCGCGGGTCCAGCACCGCCATGGTGGTGGTCGACATGCCGTTCGCCAGCTATCAGGAAAGCCGCGAGCAGGCCTATCGCAATGCCGCCCGCATCCTGGCCGAAACCGGTTGCGCCGCCGTCAAGCTGGAGGGCGGCCGCGAGATGGCCGACACCATCCATTTCCTGACCACGCGCGGCGTGCCGGTGATGGCCCATATCGGCCTGATGCCCCAGGCGGTCAACACCGCCGGCGGCTTCCGCGCCCATGGCCGCAACGACGAAGAGGCCGCCACCATCCGCGCCGACGCCTGGGCGGTGGCCGAGGCCGGCGCCTTCTGCGTGGTGGTCGAGGGCACGGTCGAGCCGGTGGCCCGCCAGCTCAGCGCCCAAATCGCCATCCCCACCATCGGCATCGGCGCCTCGGCCGCCTGCGACGGCCAGGTACTGGTCACCGAGGATCTGGTCGGGCTGTTCAACGATTTCACCCCGAAATTCGTCAAACGCTATGCCGACCTGTCGCCGCAGATTTCCCAGGCCGCCGCCGACTATGCCGCCGAGGTGAAGGCGCGCGCCTTTCCCGCCGCCGAGCATTGCTTCGGCGTGGCCAAGAAGAAGTAAGGACCAAGCCATGACGCAGAACGGCGATCTCGACCTTGTCCGCTCGGTGGCGGAACTTCGCACCCGGGTGAAATACTGGCGCGACCAGGGGCTGTCGGTGGCCATGGTGCCCACCATGGGCGCCCTGCACGAAGGGCATCTGACCCTGGTCCGCGCGGCGCTGGAGCGCGCCGATCGGGTGGTGACCTCGGTGTTCGTCAATCCCACCCAGTTCGGCCCCAACGAAGACCTGTCGCGCTATCCCCGCCAGGAGGCCAAGGACGCCGAGTTGCTGGACGGCGCCGGCTGCCACTTGCTGTTCGCCCCCCGGGTCGAGGAGATGTACCCCGAGGGCTTCGCCACCACCATCACCGTCAAGGGCGTGTCGGAACCGCTGGAGGGCGCCTTCCGCCCCGGCCATTTCGACGGCGTCGCCACCGTGGTGGCCAAGCTGCTGCTGCAATGCCTGCCCGATTTCGCCCTGTTCGGCGAAAAGGACTGGCAGCAGCTGGCGGTGATCCGCCGGCTGGCCCGCGACCTCAACCTGCCGGCCGAGATCGTCGGCGTGCCCACCGTGCGCGAAGCCGACGGGCTGGCGCTGTCGTCGCGCAACGCCTATCTATCGCCCGAGCATCGCGCCGTCGCCCCGGCGCTGCACCGTGCCCTGCAGATGGTGGCCGACGGCCTGAAGCAGGGCACCACCCCCGAGGAGCTGTGCCATCGCGCCGCCGCCGACGTGCTGGCCGCCGGCTTCGCCAACGTCGATTACATCGAGGTCCGCGACGCCGAGACCATGGGGGCGATCAGCGGGCTGACCCGGCCGGTCCGCATCCTGGCCGCCGCCCGCCTGGGCACCACCCGGCTGATCGACAATATCGGCGTCGAACCCTAAGGCCATGCTCGAGCGCCTGTTCGGCCTCAAGGCCCACCGAACCACGGTCGGGGCGGAAGTGTTGGCGGGTGCCACCACCTTCCTGACCATGGCCTATATCATCTTCGTCAATCCGGCCATCCTGGCCGATGCGGGGATGGATCGCGGCGCGGTGTTCGTCGCCACCTGCCTGGCGGCGGCGATCGGTTCGGCGGCCATGGGGCTGTGGGCCAATTATCCCATCGCGCTGGCGCCGGGCATGGGCCTGAACGCCTATTTCACCTATTCGGTGGTGCTGGGCATGGGCCAGCCGTGGCCGGTGGCGCTGGGCGCGGTGTTCATTTCCGGCGTGCTGTTCCTGGTGCTGGCGGTCACCCATGTCCGCGAAGCCATCATCAACGCCATTCCCCATTCGCTGAAACTGGCGATTTCCGCCGGCATCGGCCTGTTCCTGGGCATCATCGCGCTGAAGAACGCCGGGCTGATCACCGCGCACCCGGCCACCCTGGTCACCCTGGGCGACGTCACCAAGCCGCAGGCCTTGCTGGCGGTGGGCGGTTTCCTGGCCATGGTGGCCCTGGACGCCCGCAAGGTGCCGGGCGCCATCATGATCGCCATCCTGGGCACCACCGCCGTGGGCATGGCGCTGGGGGTGACGCCGTTCAACGGCGTCGTGTCGCCGCCGCCGTCGCTGGCCCCCACCTTCCTGAAACTCGACATCGCCGGCGCCGCCCACATGGGGTTGGTGGCGATCGTCTTCGCCTTTCTGTTCGTCGATTTGTTCGACAATGCCGGCACCCTGATCGGGCTGGCCCACCGCGCCGGCATGCTGGACGACAAGGGCCGCCTGCCGCGCATCGGCCGCGCCCTGATCGCCGATTCGATGGCGGCCATGGCCTCGGGCCTGCTGGGCACTTCGACCACCACCAGCTACATCGAAAGCGCGGCGGGCATCAAGGCGGGCGGACGCACCGGCCTGACCGCCGTGGTGGTGGCCCTGCTGTTCCTGGCGGCGCTGGCCTTCAGCCCGCTGGCCGCCTCGATCCCCGGCTATGCCACCGCCCCGGCGCTGCTGTTCGTCGCCTGCCTGATGGCGCGCGGACTGGCCGACATCGCCTGGGACGACATGACCGAGGCGGTGCCGGCGGTGGTCACCGCGCTGGCCATGCCGCTGACCTTTTCCATCGCCCACGGCATCAGCTTCGGCTTCGTCGCCTTTGCCGGCATCAAACTGCTGTCGGGCCGCGTGCGCGACGTCAGCCCCACCGTCGGCCTGTTGGCCGCCGCTTTCGTGCTGAAATACTGGCTGCTGGGATAAAAACGCGCGGCACGGGATTCCCATTGACCCAGCCCGATCCTTGGCTATGATCGCCCGACCAATCCCACGGTGCCCCAGTGGCGGAATTGGTAGACGCAGTCGACTCAAAATCGACCGCCGCAAGGCTTGCTGGTTCGAGTCCGGCCTGGGGCACCACTCCTTTCCGCAAAAGCGGCATCCCCCAAATCTCACCGAACGAAGCGCACGGTTGCCGGGGGTTTAGCCCCGGCATCGGCCGGACCGAACCGAGCGCCAGGCGGTCAGGCCGATTTGGTGCTTTCCACGTGCTGGTCATAGGCCTGCAGCGCCAAGGCCGCGTACATCAGCGACGGGCCGCCGCCCATGTAGACGGCCATGCCGGCCACTTCCATCAGTTCCTCGCGGGTGGTGCCCAGCTCCAGCGCGGTCTTGCTGTGAAAGGCGATACAGCCGTCGCAGCGCGCCGCGATGGCGATGCCCATGGCGACCAGTTCCTTGGTCTTGGCGTCCAACGCGCCGGGGGCGCCGGCCGACTTGGCCAGGGCCGAAAAGCCCTTCATCACGTCGGGGATGCCGCCGCGCAGTTGCCCCAACATGCCGGAAAGCTCTTTCGCCAAGGCGGGCCAATCGTGAGACATGGGATGAAGCTCCTATAAACGATGCGTTGTCGCTTATATAAGCATGTTCTCATGTATTGTCTAGCGCCGCTCGCGGAAAAATGCGCGCAGCAGGTCGGCGGCCTGAGCTTCGGCCATTCCGCCGATGACTTCCGGGCGGTGATGGCAGGTGGGCTGCTCGAAAATGCGCGGCCCGTGCTCGACGCCGCCACCCTTGGGATCGTAGGCGCCGAAATAGACCCGCCGCAGCCGGGCGAAGGAAATGGCGGCGGCGCACATGGGGCAGGGTTCCAGGGTGACGTAAAGATCGCAGCCCTCGAGCCGGGGCGAGCCGGCGGCCGCGGCGGCGGCGCGCAGCACCAGGATCTCGGCGTGGGCGGTGGGATCGGACAGTTCCTCGACCCGATTGCCGGCGGCGGCGACCACCTGGCCCGCGCGCACCAGCACGGCGCCCACCGGCACCTCGCCGCGACGGGCGGCGGCGCGCGCCTGTTCCAATGCCTGGGCCATGAAATCGTTCATGCCCCTGATCTAACACATTGCCGCCGTGATGGCAGGGCTCTATACGAAACCCTGCACCCGTCAAGGATCGCCCCATGAGTTCGCTTCCCGTCATCGGCATCACCTTGGATTCCGAGGAGCCCGGCGGATATTCCCCCTTTCCCTGGTACGCCCTGCGCCAGAATTACTGCGACGCCGTGGCCGCAGCGGGCGGCTTGCCGCTGACCCTGCCCCACCAGCCCGAGCTGGCGGAAGCGTATCTGGATCGCATCGACGGGCTGGTGATCACCGGCGGCGCCTTCGACGTGGACCCGGCGCTGTTCGGCGCCGCCGAGCGTCACGCCACGGTGAAGCTGAAGGACCGCCGCACCCGGTTCGAACTGGCGCTGGTGCGCGGCGCGCTGAACCGCGACCTGCCGATCCTGGGCATTTGCGGCGGCCAGCAACTTCTGAACGTGGCGCTGGGCGGAACCTTGATCCAGCACATTCCCGACGCCATCCCCGACAGCCTGGCGCACGAACAGCCCAATCCGCGCAGCCAGCCCGGCCACGACGTCGATCTGGTGGCCGGCACCCGTCTGGCCGCCATCGCCGGAGGCTTGCGCATTGCCGTCAACAGCGCCCATCATCAGGCGGTGGGAACGGTGGCGCCGGGCTGCGTGGTCAACGCGGTGGCGCCCGACGGCGTGGTCGAGGGCATCGAGGACCCGCGCCGTTCCTTCTGCATCGGGGTGCAGTGGCACCCGGAATATTCCATCGGCCCGGCGGACGCCGCGCTGTTTCATGCTTTCATCGAGGCCTGCCGTCCATGAGCGAAAACAAACCCGACCCCAAGGCCGCCGACGACAAGGGCGAGCGCATCGCCAAGCGGCTTGCCCGTGCCGGCGTGTGCTCGCGCCGCGACGCCGAACGCTGGATCGCCGAGGGCCGCGTGGTGGTGAACGGCCAGCGGCTGGACACCCCGGCCTTTCTGGTGCAGCCGGCCGACCTGATCGTGGTGGACGGCAAGCCCATCGCCGAACCCGAGCGCACCCGCGTGTGGCGCTATCACAAGCCCGCCGGGCTGATGACCACCCACAAGGACCCCGAAGGCCGCCCCACCGTGTTCGAACGCATGCCCGAGGGCATGCCGCGGGTGATCTCGGTGGGCCGGCTGGACTATGCCTCTGAAGGTTTGCTGCTGCTGACCAATGACGGCGAGCTGGCGCGCAAGCTGGAACTGCCGTCCAATTCGTGGATTCGCCGCTATCGCGTGCGCGTCCATGGCGAGGTCGATCCCGTGCGCCTGCTGGAGTTGGAAAAGGGCATCACCGTCGACGGCGTGCGTTACGGCGAGATCAAGGCGCTGCTGGACCGCCAGAAGGGCGCCAACGCCTGGGTCACGGTGTCGATCCGCGAGGGCAAGAACCGCGAGGTCCGCCGTGTCTTCGACCATCTGGGCTGGCCGGTGCTGCGCCTGATCCGCGTCGCCTATGGGCCGTTCCAGTTGGGCAACCTGGGCGAAGGCGAGGTCGAGGAAATCCCCGCCAAGGTGTTCAAGGAACAACTGGGCCTGGAAGACTCCAAATGGGCCAAGGCGGCGGCGGACGAACGCCCGCAATTGCCCCATGCCCCCGGCGCCCGCAAGGGCGGCCGCACCCGCACCGAGGGCGGCAAGGAGCGCCCGTTCCAGGCGCCCGAAGGCGGCAAGGGCCGCCCCGTCCAGGCGTCAGAGGGCGGCAAGGGCCGCCCGGGTGCCCGCGACACCACCAAGAAGGCCGGAACCCATGCGGATCGTCGGCGGAAGCCATAAGGGGCGGCGGCTGACCGCGCCCGACGGTCGCGCCACCCGCCCCACCTCGGACCGCGCCCGCGAGTCGCTGTTCAATATCCTGGCGCATTCGCCGCTGGTGGACCTGGATCAGGCGCTGGTGGTGGACGCCTTCGCCGGTTCCGGCGCGCTGGGGCTGGAAGCCCTGTCGCGCGGGGCGGCCCATGTGTGGTTCCTGGAAACCCACGCCGCCGCCCTGGCCGCCATCCGCGCCAACGTGGCCGAATTGCGGGAAGGCGAGCGCGCCACCATCCTGCGCGCCGACGCCACCAAGCCGCCACCGCCCCCCCGGGCCTGCACCCTGGCCCTGGTGGATGCGCCCTACGAAAAAGAGCTGTCGGCCCCCTGTCTGGCCGGCCTGGCCAGCCGGGGCTGGCTGGCGCCCGGCGCCCTGGCGGTGGTGGAGGTGGCTGCCCGCGAGGCGCTAACCCCGCCGCCCGGCTTTTCCGTCGAGGCCGAACGCGGCTATGGCGCCGCCCGGCTGGTCTTTCTGAGCTTCGACGGCGATCCGGCGGCGACCTGAGGCTTCAGGGGCCACACCGCCATCATACTTTTGGCGTATGACTTAATGCCGAAGGTGCCTTCCAGTTTTTAATTCCTGTCCTATCATACCACCTTAGGGAAGCATTCCGCCGCAAACGCCGTTGGCCATCGCCGACGGAGAGCGGACCAGGGGAACTCTTGCGGGTCGGAAGGACACGGCCACGTGCGCATCGCCTCGGAAGCCAGTACGCCGAACGCGGCACTTCGCCGCTTCCGCCCGTCGCCGTTGGCCCTGCGCATCGCGGCGATCGTGCTGGTGCTGGATGCGGTGGTGCTGGCCCTGGCCGGGGTGTCGGTTTACGGCAACCGTCAGCAATACTACATCCGTGCCGAAATCATCTCGCGCAACATGTCGGGCGTCATGGCCGAGACGGTGGCGGGCTATCTGGACCGCATCGACTTCGCCCTGCGCATGGTGGTCGATCAGGCCGAGCGGGAAGGCGGCGTTCATCCGGGCATGCGCTCGGCCGACGACGTGCTGCGCAGCATGCGCGAGCGCGTGCCCGAGGCCGAACACTTCCTGCTGGCCGATGCCGACGGCGCCGTTCATGACGATGGCGCCGTCCAGTCGAACGTGGCCCCCCTGGAATTCGCTGATCGCGATTATTTCAAAACCCTGCGCGACACCCCCAATGCCGGGCTGGTGATGTCGCCGCCGCTGCATGGGCGAGTCAGCGGCAAATGGGTGCTGGTGCTGGCGCGCCGCGTCAACAGACCCGACGGCAGCTTCGGCGGCATGGCCTATGCGTCCATGCCCATCCAGCAGGTTTCGGACCTGTTCGCCAGCGTGGACCTGCGGACCGACGACGCCATCGCCATGCGCGGTCCGCTGCCCAGCTTGGGGGCGATCGCCCGCTTCCCGGAAAAGGTCGACGGGGTGTCCGCCATCGGCAACCCGGCGGTGTCGCCGCAACTGGTGGCGATGACCGCCGCCCATCCCGAAAAGGGCACCTATGTCGCCCGCGCCGGCATCGACGGCATCGAGCGGGTGCTGTCGTATCATCGGGTCGGCGATTACCCCTATTACGTGCTGTTCGGGCAATCGACGCAGCAGATGATGCTGCAATGGGGGCGCGAAAGCATCCGCATCGTCATTCTCGCCGCCGGGTTTCTGCTGCTGACCACCGGCGGCGGGCTGTTCGCGTTGCGCACCCTGCGCGCCCGGCAGGCACTGGAAGGGCGTCTGAAGCTGATCGAGTTCGCCTTCGACCATCAGGCCGAGGCGGTGCTGCTGCTGGGGCGCCACGGCGACGTGGTCTATGGCAACACCGCCGCCCAGCACCTGTTCCAGCGCCACGGCACCGCGCTGCCCGGGGTGATGGTGTGGGATCTTGGGGTCGGCGTCGAACAGTGCGGCTGGCAGGATCATTGGAACAAGCTGCGGGTCGGCGACCGCCGCGCGGTGGTGGCCGACATCCGCCGGCCCGACGGCAGCATGGTCACCGGTGAAATCACCTCGAACTACTTTGCCTTCGGCGGACAAGAGTTCGACGTGTCGATCATCCGCGACATCGGCGAGCAGCTGCGCTACGAACGCGACCTGCGCGAGGCGTTGCGGGTGTCGCAAGCCCTGGGTACGGCGCTGGCGCGCAAGAACGACGAGTTGGCGCAGTTCGCCGAAATCCTGGCCCATCACATGCAGGAACCGGTGCGCCAGCAGCATATCTTCGCCCAGCAGCTGTCGCGCCAGCTGCCGACTCCGCTGGCGCCCGAGATTCAGGTGTCGCTGAACGCCATCATGGACGCCGCCCAGCGGCATCGCAGCATGCTGCGCGACGCCCAACGTTACCTGTCGTTCGACGAGGCCAATGCCGGCGGTCCGCCCCTGCCGGGGGATGCCGCGCTGGACCGGGCGCTGGAGCGCCTGTCCCCCCAGATCGCCCAGGCCGGCGCGGTGATCGAGCGGGCGCCGCTGCCCCACTTGCCCATCAAGCTGGCCGCCCTGACGGAAATCTTCGTCGCCCTGTTGGATAACGCCATCACCTACGGCCCGCCCGGCCTGCCGCCGCACGTGCATGTCGATACCCACCGGCAAGACGGCGAAACGGTGGTGTCGGTCAGCGACAACGGCATCGGCATTCCGGCGGAATACCGTGACCGGGTGTTCCGCGTGTTCGAGCGTCTGACCCCCCAGCCCGGCCAATCGGGCACCGGCATCGGGCTGGCCCTGGTCCGCAAGATCGTCGAGTCGGTGGGCGGCCGCATCTGGATCGAACAGCCCGACGAGCCGGGCACGCGCGTCTGCTTCAGCATCCCCGACACCGGCGCCGAGGGCGGCTGATCGGCGGCATCGCCAAGCCTGAAACGCAAATGGCCGGGCACAGGGCCCGGCCATCGCGCGTCGGAACGTGTCTGCTTACGCGGACTTCTTCTTCTTCTTCAGCAGCTCAAGGATCTCGGCGGCGGCCTTGGGGATGTTGGTACCCGGGCCGTACACCGCGGCAACACCCGCCTGATACAGGAAGTCGTAATCCTGCTGCGGGATGACGCCGCCGGTGACCACCAGAATGTCGCCGGCGCCCTGCTTCTTCAGGTCCTCGATCAGGGCCGGAACCAGGGTCTTGTGGCCGGCGGCCAGCGACGAGGCGGCGACGATGTGCACGTCGTTCTCGACGGCCTGGCGGGCGGCCTCTTCCGGGGTCTGGAACAGCGGGCCGACGTCCACGTCGAAGCCGATGTCGGCGAAGGCGGTGGCGATCACCTTGGCGCCGCGATCATGGCCGTCCTGGCCCATCTTGACCACCAGCATGCGCGGACGGCGGCCTTCTTCCTTGGCGAAGGCGTCGATGTCGGCCTTCAGCTTGGCGAACGCTGCGTCACCCTGATAGACGCCGCCATAGACGCCCGAGATGGTGCGGTTGACGGCGCGGTGACGGGTGAACGCCTTTTCCAGCGCGTCCGAGATTTCGCCGACGGTGGCGCGGGCGCGGGTGGCGACGACCGCCAGTTCAAGCAGGTTGCCCTCGCCGGTTTCGCCGGCCTTGGTCAGGGCGGCCAAAGCGGCGTCCACCTTGGCCTGGTCGCGGGTGGCCTTGATGTGCTTCAGGCGGGCGATCTGGGCCTCGCGCACCTTGGCGTTGTCCACGTCCAGGATCTCGATCGGCGCTTCTTCGGCGGGCTGGTACTTGTTGACGCCGACGACCACTTCCTCGCCGCGATCGATGCGGGCCTGACGGCGGGCGGCGGCCTCCTCGATCTTCATCTTGGGCATGCCCGACTCGACGGCCTTGGTCATGCCGCCCAGGGCTTCCACTTCCTGGATCAGCTTCCAGGCTTCCTCGGCGATGGCGTGGGTCAGGCTTTCCACGTAGTACGAGCCGGCCAGCGGATCGACCACGTGCGGGATGCCGGTCTCTTCCTGGATGATCAGCTGGGTGTTGCGGGCGATGCGGGCCGAGAACGGGGTCGGCAGCGCGATGGCTTCGTCCAGCGCGTTGGTGTGCAGCGACTGGGTGCCGCCGAGGACCGCCGCCATCGCCTCGATGGTGGTGCGGATGACGTTGTTGTAGGCGTCCTTTTCCGTCAGCGACACGCCCGAGGTCTGGCAGTGGGTGCGCAGCGCCATGGAAGACGGCTTCTGCGGATCGAACTGCTTGATGATGCGGGCCCACAACAGGCGGCCGGCGCGCATCTTGGCGATTTCCATGAAGAAGTTCATGCCGATCGCCCAGAAGAACGACAGGCGGCCGGCGAAGTCGTCGATCTTGAGGCCGCGACCCAGGGCGGCGCGGACGTATTCCAGGCCGTCGGCCAGGGTGAAGGCCAGCTCCTGCACCGCCGTGGCGCCGGCTTCCTGCATGTGGTAGCCGGAAATGGAGATGGAGTTGAACTTCGGCATGTTCTTCGACGTGTAGTCGATGATGTCCGCGATGATCCGCATGCTGGGCGCCGGCGGATAGATATAGGTGTTGCGGACCATGAACTCCTTGAGGATGTCGTTCTGGATGGTGCCGGACAGCAGGTCCTGGCTCACACCCTGTTCCTCGGCGGCGACGATGTAGCCCGCCAGCACCGGCAGCACGGCGCCGTTCATGGTCATGGACACCGACATCTTGTCGAGCGGGATGCCGTCGAACAGGATCTTCATGTCCTCGACGGAATCGATGGCCACGCCGGCCTTGCCCACGTCGCCGACCACGCGCGGATGATCCGAGTCATAGCCGCGATGGGTGGCCAGGTCGAAGGCCACCGAAATGCCCTGCTGGCCGGCGGCCAGGTTGCGGCGATAGAAGGCGTTGGATTCCTCGGCGGTGGAGAAGCCGGCGTACTGGCGCACGGTCCACGGCTTGGCGGCGTACATGGTCGCGCGCGGGCCACGGGTGAAGGGGGCGAAACCGGGCAGGCTGCCCAGATGCTCCAGGCCTTCCAGGTCGGCCTCGGTATAGAGCGGCTTGACCGTGATGCCTTCGGGCGTCTCCCAGTTGAGAGTGTCCGGCGACGCGCCCTTGAGGTCCTTGGAAGCCACAGCTTCCCAATCGGCAAGGGTCTTCTTGGCAAAATCGGTCATATGGTCTCCTCCAAATTCCCCGTTTCCTCGTCCGGGAGGCCGCGAGTATAGCCATGCGGCAGGGTTTCGTCCATGCGCGCGCGTAATTTACTTGCGCAAGGTGGGCATGCGCGCGCGTTGGTGTTCGGCGGGTATCCCGCACCGGGGGTTGACGCCCGCGCGGCGCGGTGCTCACCTGTCCGGCGCGCCGACAGGAGTGAGGCCCCATGCCCTACATCGACCATATCGCCGCCTGCAACACCTACGACATCCGCAAGTTTCGCCCCTTCGTGGTCGGCGGCCAGGCGGTCGGCTGGGTCCGCCACGACGTCGCGGAATGGCTGGAGGATTTCGACGACGTGTTCGTGGTCGGCGACGATTGCGTCTGGCTGCACCAGCGCCTGGACACCCCCCAAGCCCGCACCCAGGCGGTCGAGGCTGCCTGCGTCGCCCTGGCCGACAGCCGCCGCACGCCCCGCCTGCGCGGCGAACGCTATGCGGTGGCGCGGGCCTGGGGCGATACGCCGTTGATGGAGATCGACCGCGCCGTGGTCAGCCTGTTCGGCGTGCGCGCCTATGGCGTCCACGTCAACGGCATCATCCGCGACGGCGGCGAACAGCGCCTGTGGATCGCCAAGCGGGCGGTGGACAAGGCGGTGGCGCCGGGCAAGCTGGACAACATGATCGCCGGCGGCCAGCCCGCCGGCCTGGGGCTCAAGGAGAACCTGGTCAAGGAAGCGGCCGAAGAGGCCGATATCGGCCGCGACCTGGCCCTGACCGCCCGCCCGGTGGGCGCCATCAACTACTGCCACGAAGATGCCTGGGGCCTGAAGCCCGACACCATGTTCTGTTACGACCTGGACGTCCCGGCCGGCTTTCAGCCGCGCAACGTCGACGGCGAGATCGACAGCTTCAGCCCCATGGCGGTGGACGAGGTGGCCCGGCGGGTGCGCGACACCGACGATTTCAAGTTCAACGTCAATCTGGTGCTGATCGACTTCCTGATCCGCCACGGCCGCCTGTGCCCCGACGACGAACCCGATTACCTGGCCTTGGTGCGCGGCCTGCGGCAGGAGTGCCGGGCCGGTTGAGTTTTGTCCTCGCCAGGCGGCCGCATCCGCAAAATTTCCGCCTGCGACTAATTTTCCACCTTGTGCATCGCACAAAACGGAATATTATTACCGGAACGACAGTTTGCCGGTAAGAGGATTGCGTTTGCCATGACCATCAAGCCGCCCAAGAAGTTCTTCGAGCCGCTGGCCATCGGCGCCCCCGCTCCCTATCGCGAGGTGCCGGTGACGCTGGAGCGCATGATCCACTTCTTCCCGCCGCACATCGAGAAGATGCGGGCCAAGGTGCCCGAGATGGCCAAGAACGTGGACGTGCTGCTGGGCAATCTGGAAGACGCCATCCCCGCCGACGCCAAGGAAGCCGCCCGCGCCGGCTTCGTCGAGGTCGCCAAGAACGCCGATCTGGGCGGCTGCGGCCTGTGGACCCGCGTCAACTGTCTGAACAGCCCGTGGTTCCTGGACGACGTCACCGAGATCGTCGCCGCCGCCGGCGACAAGGTCGACGTGATCATGCTGCCCAAGGTGGAAGGTCCCTGGGATATCCATTACCTCGACCAGTTGCTGGCCCAGTTGGAAGCCAAGCATCAGGTCAAGCGTCCGATCATGATCCACGCCATCCTGGAAACGGCTTTGGGCGTCGAAAACGTCGCCGCCATCGCCCAGGCCAGCCCGCGCATGCACGGCATGAGCCTGGGCCCGGCCGACCTGGCCGCCAGCCGTGGCATGAAGACCACCCGCGTGGGCGGCGGCCACCCGTTCTATGGCGTGCTGGAAGACGCCAAGGGCGATGCCGCGCGCACCCTGTTCCAACAGGATCTGTGGCACTACACCGTCGCCAAGATGGTGGATGCCTGCCAGTCCGCCGGCATCAAGGCCTTTTACGGCCCGTTCGGCGATTTCTCGGACTCGGCGGCGTGCGAGGCGCAGTTCCGCAACGCCTTCCTGCTGGGCTGCGCCGGCGCGTGGTCGCTGCACCCCAGCCAGATCGACATCGCCAAGGCGGTGTTCAGCCCCGATGTGAATGAAGTTCTTTTTGCCAAGAAGATCATCGAAGCAATGCCCAATGGTACCGGCGCCGTGATGATCGATGGCAAAATGCAAGATGACGCCACCTGGAAGCAGGCCAAGGTGATCGTCGACCTCGCCAAGCGCGTGGCCGCCAAGGACCCGGTCCTGGCGGAAAAATACGGCCTGTAAGCCCCGTGCCTAAGGGTACCCTTTTCGGCCGCCGGGCAACCGGCGGCCGTTTTTTTATGCGTGCGATCCCCGGCGCATCGGCCGCCACGGTGAACGCAAGGGGTGACTTCTGCGGTTGGTGTGCATAAAGTCGCTTGAGCAGGAGGAAATGGCGATGTCGCTGGAGAAAGGACGGGTTCTCGAACGCAAGGTGTTCTATGCGGGCCAGAACGTCTTCAAGGAAGGCGACATGGGCGACCGCGCCTATCTGATCCAGGAAGGCCAGATCGAGATCATCAAGAACGGGCTGCCGCTGGCGACCCTGGGCCGGGGCGAGCTGTTCGGCGAAATGGCGCTGGTGGACGACCAGCCGCGCATGGCCACCGCCAAGGCGCTGACCGACGTGTCCGTGGTGATCATCGGCCGCGACGCCTTTCGCGAGAAGCTGTCCAAGGCCGATCCGTTCATCCGTGGCCTGCTGAACATCTTCGTGCGCAACATCCGCAACCTGACCCGCTGATGCAGCCGGTCGCCGGCCGGGTGGCGGCCGATTTTCCCGACCTCGGCCCCGAGCGCCTGTTCGCCCTGGCCGCCGACATCGAAGCCTATCCCCACTTCATCCCGTGGTGCCGACGCGCCCGCATCCTGTCGCGCGACGGCGAGGTGTGGCGGGTGGACAACCATTTCGGCGCCGGCCCGCTGGACGCCGGGTTCGAAACCCGGGCGCTGGTGCAGCCGTCGCACCGCATCGAGATCACCACCGACCAGGCGCCGTTCCAAGATTTCCGGCTGACCTGGACCTTCGAGGCGCTACCCGAGGGCGGCGGCCGGGTGGTGGCGGAATACCAGGTGACGCTGCGTTCGCCGCTGCTGCACGGGCTGGCCCATTTCGCCATGGCCGAGGCCGCGCGCAAGATCGTCGCGCGCTTCCGCGAGCGCGCCGCCGAGCTGTATGGCTGCCGGGCCTGAGGAATGATATAAGGCCGCATTCTTCCGCCAAGGTGATGCCGCCCATGTCCAACGACGCCGAAAAGCCCGATCCCATGCCCGCCGACGCGCCGGTGCGCGAGCAGGCCGCCACCTTCCGCCCGGTGGCCGAGGGCATGGAAAAGCACATCAACGTCTATCACCCGGTGCTGGATCACGGCTTCGTCGCCGTAAAGGACTACATGGGCGACGACGTCTCGGTGCTGCAGATGGCGCGCATGAGCTATGGCAAGGGCACCAAAAGCCTGGCCGACGACCGCGCGCTGCTGCGCTATCTGATGCGCCACCTGCACACCAGCCCGTTCGAGGGCTGCGTCATCAAGCTGCACGTCAAGCTGCCCATCTTCGTCATGCGCCAGTGGGTGCGCCACCGCACCGCCTCGCTGAACGAATATTCGGCACGCTATTCCATCATGCCCGACGAGTTCTATCTGCCCGACCCGGCGCAGTTGGCGGTGCAGTCCAAGGACAACAAGCAAGGGCGCGGCGACACCCTGACCCCGGAACAGGCGGCCGAGGTGCTGCGCCTGCTGAAGGACGACGCCACCCGCAGCTTCCAGACCTATCACACGCTGCTGAACGCCGATGAAGACGGCAAGGCGCTGGACGAGGACGGCATCGGCATCGCCCGCGAACTGGCCCGCATCGGCCTGCCGGTGTCGGCCTACACCCAGATGTATTGGCAGACCAACCTGCACAATCTGATGCACTTCCTGCGCCTGCGCGCCGACGTGCATGCCCAGTACGAAATCCGCATCTTCGCCGAGAAGATCCTGGAGATCATGGCCGATTGGGTGCCGGTGACCACCGAAGCCTTCCGCGACTACCAGTTGGAAGCCGCCCGCCTGTCGCGCATGGAAATCACCCTGGTCAAGGACCTGCTGGCCGGCAAGGCGACCATCGCCGACGCCGAACGCTATGGCATGACCAAGCGCGAAATCCGCGAGTTCCAGACCCGCTTCGAGGTGTGAGCGTGACACCCGTTCCGGGAGGCCCAGCTCCTGGAACGGGTGACGGCCGCAAGTGCGGCCGCGCGGCTTATGCCGCGGGAGGCCAGGGTTTCGGAGAAACCCGCCCGCCGCCGGAGGGCGGGAAATTCCGGCCGCAGGCTGGAATTTCCTAAAAAATCAGGCTTCCAGCATCTGCAGGATGTGGCCGTCGGCGCCGAAACAGGCGCAGGTGAGCGGTCCGCCGAAGCCGGCGCCGGCGTCCAGGGTGGCCGAGAAGGCGCCGACGCGGACGCCGCCCCGGCGGCGGTCGGAGCCGCGCACCACCAGCCGGAAATCGCCATAGGGCGATTCCAGCAACTCGAATCCGGCCGAGCCCCACCAGAAGGCGTCCACCTGGGCCGACAGCGGCCGCGACGGGTCCAGCCCGGCATGAACGAACAGCAGGGTGTGGTCGTCGGTGAAAGCGGCATGCTTCAGCACGCTCATCAGCGTGGTGTGGCCATCATAGGCGCGCATGTTCTGGCGCAGGGCACCGGTCCAGCGGGTCAGCGCCAGAATGCCCTCGCGCGCCGCCGACATGC
>DATGXU010000083.1:0-3844 GCA_035298685.1 Magnetospirillum sp.
ATGGCCGAGCCGCCGAACGACAGACGAAGCGACGCAAGCACCCGCCAGTCGGTGAAGGTGGCCACCCATTGGCCCCAGCTCATGCCGGCCGCCTTGAGGAACAGGGCCGCCAACGGCAACAGCACGATCACCGACAGATAGACAAGGGTGAACCCCAGCGTCAGTCCGAAGCCGGGGATCACCCTGTGGGGGACGCGCGGGCGCCCCCCGAAGATGGTTGCGTTCGCCGAACTCATTTCTTCGCGAAAATCCGGTCGAAGATGCCGCCATCGGCGAAGTGATCCGCCTGCGCCTTCTGCCAACCGCCGAACACGTCGTCGATGGTGAACAGCTTGACCGCGGAAAACTCGCCCTGGACCTTCTTCCACACCTCGGGATCGCGGGGGCGATAGTGGTTCTTGGCGATGATGGCCTGCGCCTCCGGAGTATAGAGATACTGAAGATACGCTTCGGCCACGGCGCGGGTTCCCCGGCGGTCCACCACCTTGTCCACCACGGCCACCGGCGGTTCGGCCAGGATCGAGATGGAGGGCGCGACGATCTCGAAGCCGCCGCCGAATTCCTGCTGGGCCAGATAGGCCTCGTTCTCCCAGGCCAGCAGCACGTCGCCCAGGCCGCGCTGGGCGAAGGTGATGGTGGCGCCACGGGCGCCGGAATCCAGCACGGGCACGTTCTTGTAGAGGGCGGAAACGAATTCCTCGGCCTTGGCCTGATCGCCGTTCCATTTGTTCAGCGCATAGCCCCAGGCGGCCAGATGGTTCCAGCGGGCGCCACCCGAGGTCTTGGGATTGGGGGTGATGACGCCGACACCGGGCTTCACCAGATCGTCCCAATCCTTGATCTTCTTGGGATTGCCCTTGCGGACCAGGAACACGATGGTCGAGGTATAGGGCGCGCTGTTGTAGGACAGCCGCTTCTGCCATTCCTTGTCCAGCAGGCCCTTGGCGGCGATGGCGTCGATGTCGTAGGCCAGCGCCAGGGTGACGACGTCGGCTTCCAGGCCGTCGATCACCGAGCGGGCCTGCTTGCCCGATCCGCCATGGGACTGGTTGACCTTCAGGTCCTCGCCCGACTTGGCCTTCCATTGCTTGATGAAGGCGGCGTTGACCTCTTGATACAGCTCGCGGGTGGGGTCGTACGAGACGTTCAGCAGCGTCTTGCCATCGGCGGCATGGGCGCCAGGCACCAGAGTCGCGATACCGGCCGCGAAGGCCAGGGCGAACAGCACGGCGCCGCCCAGGCGCAACCACTCTTCATTGATGAACCGGGTCATGTGACCTCCCTTTCCACCGAACCCAAAATCTACATATTTGTAGGTTTATGCGGAGCAGGCTGTCAATTGGATATTTCACCAACCTTATTGATTAATGATTCCCACAAATAACCATATCAGTATGTACAATGTATCCACCAAAAGACCTCCCGGCACCACCGCCCGAGAGCAATCCCCTCCGAACAAGGCGTCCGGAGATCAGATGTCGTACATCAGAACAGGTTCGGGCTGCTTGTGCAGCGCCATGTCAGCCAAAGTCGTGTTGTCGAGAATGCTGGCGATGGCGTCGCGCACCTCGCCCATGACCGCGCGGATGGCGCAGGCGTTTTCGTCGCGGCAATCCTCGCACCGGCGATAGGCGGTGCGCGACACGCACGGCACCGGGGCCAGCGGCCCATCCAGCACGCGCACGATGTCGCCGACGATGATGGTCTCGGGCTGCTTGGCCAGGGTGTAGCCGCCGCCCTTGCCCTTCTTGCTGGAGAGGAAGCCGCGGTTCTTCAACTCCAACAAAATGGCGTCGAGGAATTTCTTGGGAATGTTTTCCGATTCGGCGATCTCGGCGATCAGAACGGAGCCCTCCTGAGCATGGCGCGTCAGGTAGACCATGGCCTTGAGACCGTATTTCGCCTTACTGGAAAGCATTTCCCCACCAACAAAATAGAATGGGTAGGATGTGGCGCGAGAAGACCGGGTTTGTCAAGTGCCGCCGCGCCCACATCCGCCTTCCTCGTCATGGCTTGGGCGGAATTATCTCGGCCGTCTTATCCAGTTGCGCCACCTGCACACCGGCGTCGGCGCCGGCCATCTGACCGGGAACCACCTGCGCCGCCATCCAGCCGAAGGCGACAACGAACAGCAGGCTCAACAGGATACGGCGCACGTCGTCGAAAATCTGTCCCACCATTTCGTCTGCTCCATCCATCGGTGACTGTCCACAAGGGGCAATCTACGAAATCGATGGGCCTGATCGGTGTGACCAAAGCGGGGCATTGGGGGCCAAGCGTTGCCCCCTATTCTTCTTTGTCGAAGCCGATGGCGCTGCGCACCACGAACAGCGGGCGGTTCTTCACCTCGGTGAACACGCGACCCAGGTATTCGCCGATCACGCCGAGGCTGATCAACTGCACGCCCGAGAAGAACATGATGGCGACGATCAGCGACGGATAGCCGGGCACGTCGATGCCCAGCACCAGCGTCTTCACGATGAACAGCAGGCCGTACAGCAGCGCGAAGATGGCCACCAGCATGCCGATGAAGGTCCACACCTTGAGCGGCACCGAGGTGAACGAGATGATGCCGTCGATAGCCAGCCGAAACAGGCGAATGGCGTTGAACTTGGTGACCCCGGCGGCGCGGGGCGCCACGTCGTAGGGAATGGTGGTCTGGCGGAACCCCACCCAGGCATACAGCCCCTTCATGAAGCGGGTGTGCTCGGGCATGGCGTTCAGCACGTCCACCACCTTGCGGTCGAGCAGACGGAAATCGCCGGCTCCGCGCGGCAGCCGCACCTCGGACACCTGGGCGAACAGGCGGTAGAACGCCTCGGCCGAGTTGCGCTTGAAGGCGCTTTCGTCGTCGCGGCCCCGGCGCAGCGCGATGACCATTTCGTAGCCCTGGCGCCACTTGTCCAGCATTTCGCCGATCACCTCGGGCGGGTGCTGCAAGTCGGCGTCGATCATCACCACCGCCTGGCCGGTGGCATGCCGAAGCCCGGCGGTCAGCGCCAGTTCCTTGCCGAAGTTGCGCGACAGCTCCACCACCTTTATCCTCGGGTCGCGGCGATGATGGTCCACCACCCGGGCCACGGTGTCGTCGCGGCTGCCATCGTCCACGCAGACGATCTCGTAGCTCACGCCCAGCCCGCCCACGACCTCGGTCAGGCGCGCGAACAGCCCGTCCACGTTGCCCGATTCGTTGAACATGGGCACCACCAGCGACAGGACGGGAGCGATCTGCTGGGATTGATCTTGAGCGGGGGACATGGCGGTCATGGAATGCGGCCTCACCGGCAACGGGATTGGCCGGCAGTTTGGTAGAAAGCGCCCCCACGGTCAATCCGAGAGCCCCACATGACAGCCCCGTCCGCCCGCCCCGCCATCACCATCTGCGCCGACGATTACGGCCTTGCCCCCGGCGTGTCCGCGGGCATTCGCACCCTGATCGACATGGGGCGGCTGCAAGCCACCGGCTGCATGACCGGCAGCCCCCATTGGCCCGAGGCGGCGCCGCTGCTGCGCCCGCTCGAGGACAAGGCGGATATCGGCGTCCACCTGACCCTGACAGACCAGCGCCCGCTGGGGGCCATGCCCGATCTGGCGCCCCAGGGCAAGCTGCCGTCGTTGCCGTCGCTGCTGAAGCGGGCGCTGACGCGCCGGCTGAACAAGGCGGAAATCGCCGCCGAGCTGGAACGCCAGATCGACAGCTTCGAGGCCCATTACGGCCGGCCGCCGGATTTCCTGGACGGCCATCACCATGTGCACCAATTGCCGGTCATCGGCGACGTGGTGCTGGATTTGTGGCGGCGGCGGTTGAACGGGCGCGGCTGGGTGCGGTCGTGCGTGGAACCCC
>DATGXU010000084.1:0-1980 GCA_035298685.1 Magnetospirillum sp.
TCCTCGATCAGCCGGGTACGGCCGTCGCCCTGCAGGCGCTCTTCCGGGCCGCGCACCCAGCCGTCGGTCAGGAAGGGCGAGCCGTCGGCCGATTCAAGGCCGGCGATGATGCGGTCCTGCAGGTCCAGCAGCCAGGCGCGGACCTGTTCCGCCCGTGTGCTCATCGCCGCACCGCCCGATGGCCGATGTCGCGGCGGAACTGGGCGCCGTCGAACTGGATCTGGTCGCACAGCGCGTAGGCGGCGCGCTGCGCCTGCTTCACCGTGTCGCCGAGTGCGGTCACGCACAGCACGCGGCCGCCGCTGGTGACCACCGCCTCGTCCTGATTTGCGGTGCCGGCGTGGAACACGTGGCTGTCCTCGGTGGCGGCCGGCAGTCCGGTGATGGGGTCACCCTTGCGCGGTGCTTCCGGATAGCCTGCGGACGCCATCACGACGCCCAGCGCCACCCGGCGGTCCCAGTCGGTGCTGGCTTCGGACAGGCGATATTCCAGCGCCGCCTCGACCAGATCGACCAGATCGGTCTTCAGCCGCATCATGATGGGCTGGGTTTCCGGGTCGCCCATGCGGCAGTTGAATTCCAGCACCTTGATGTCGCCATCAGGCGAAATCATCAGGCCGGCGTACAGGAAGCCGGTGTAGGGCAGGCCGTCCAGCGCCATGCCGGTGAGCACCGGCTGGATCACCTCGCGCATCACGCGGGCGTGGATTTCCGGCGTGACTACCGGCGCCGGGGAGTAGGCGCCCATGCCGCCGGTGTTCGGACCGGCGTCGCCGTCGAGCAGGCGCTTGTGGTCCTGGCTGGTGGCCAGCGGCAGCGCGCTCTGGCCGTCGCACATGACGATGAAGCTGGCTTCTTCGCCCTGCAGGAATTCCTCGATCACCACCCGCGACTTGCCGCCGTCGTCGCCCGGCAGCATGGCGCCGATGGCGGCGTGCGCCTCGGTCAGCGTCATTGCCACCACCACGCCCTTGCCGGCGGCCAGGCCGTCCGCCTTGATCACGATGGGCGCACCCTTCTCGTCGACATAGGCGCGTGCCGCGGCCGCGTCGGTGAAGGTCTGGTACCAGGCGGTCGGGATGCCGTTGCGCACCATGAACTGCTTGGCGAAGTCCTTGGAACTTTCCAGCTGGGCCGCCTTGCGGGTCGGGCCGAACACCTTCAGGCCGCGCACCCGGAAACAGTCGACCACGCCTGCGGCCAGCGGCGCTTCCGGGCCGACCACGGTGAAGGCGATGTTCTCGTTCTCGACGAAGCTGATGAGTTCGGCGAAATCGGTGATCGGCAGATTCTCGATATTGGGTTCGAGTGCGGTGCCGGCATTGCCCGGCGCCACATAGACCTTCTGCACGCGCGGACTCTGCGCGAGCTTCCAGGCGATGGCGTGTTCGCGGCCGCCCGAACCGATGACCAGCAGTTTCATGTCACGTCCTTCTTCAATGCGTATGCCGACCTGCGGCCGGAAATCACGTCGTATCTGCCTTCCGTGGCACGGTACGCCGCCCGCCGGGCCGCCCCAAGGGCGGCGGCGCCCCCGTGGGGGGCAGCGAACGCAGTGAGCGTGGGGGCGCTCATTTCAGTGACGGAAGTGGCGGGTGCCGGTAAACACCATGGCCAATCCGTGCTCGTCGGCGGCCGCGATCACTTCCTCGTCGCGCATGCTGCCGCCCGGCTGGATGATGGCCTTGGCACCGGCCTCGGCCAGCACGTCCACGCCGTCGCGGAAGGGGAAGAAGGCGTCGGACGCCACCACCGAACCGGCAATGGTCAGACCGGCGTTCTCCGCCTTGATTCGCGCAATCCGCGTCGAATCAACGCGGCTCATCTGGCCGGCGCCGACACCGACCGTCGCCCCGTCGCGGCAATACACGATGGCATTCGACTTTACGTACATGGCGACGCGCCAGGCGAAGGTGAGGTCAGTCATTTCCTGTGCGGTCGGTGCGCGCTTGGTCACCACCTTGAGGCGGCCTTCCAGCG
>DATGXU010000085.1:0-13987 GCA_035298685.1 Magnetospirillum sp.
GGGTGAATGAACCGAGGGTGGCGTGCTCCGCTGATGCTGGCGGTGATGGCGGCGGTCGCCGTGGCGGCGCTGGCCTGGCCGGCGGCGGCGCAGCAGGTGACGCTGGATCTCGGCGTCGGCGGTGGCGGCGGCAACGCCAACAGCACCACCCTGCGCGTGGTGCAGCTGATCGCGCTGACCACCATCCTGTCGGTGGCTCCGTCCATCCTGGTGATGGTGACGTCGTTCACCCGCATCGTCATCGTGCTGGGCTTTCTGCGTCAGGCGCTGGGCACCATGCAAAGCCCGCCCAACATGGTGATGGTGTCGCTGGCCATGTTCCTGACCGCGTTCATCATGGCCCCCACCCTCGAGCAATCGTGGAACCAGGGCGTGCAGCCCTATATGGACGGCAACCTTGAGGAAATGGAGGCCTTCGACAAGGCGGTCAAGCCGATCCACGCCTTCATGAGCCGCCACGTGCGCCAGCAGGACCTCAAGCTGTTCATGGACCTGTCGCACAGCAAGGAAGTGGCGAAGGCCGAGGACGTGCCGCTGAAGGCGCTGGTGCCGGCCTTCATGATCAGCGAATTGCGCCGTGCCTTCGAGATCGGCTTCCTGATCTTCCTGCCCTTCATCATCATCGACATGGTGATCGCGTCGGTGCTGATGAGCATGGGCATGATGATGATCCCGCCCGCCCAGATCGCCTTGCCGTTCAAGCTGATCTTCTTCGTGCTGGTGGACGGCTGGTACATGATCGTCGGCTCGCTGGTGCAGAGTTTCGGCGCGGGATAGGCGCAACTCTCCCATCGGCTGCCATACCGTTCGCGCAACGTCGGACCCTGGGCATCGTGGTATAATACACGTCGAGGCTGGACACCGGACCAGCGGCAACCAGACGCAAGGAGGGAGCCATGGCCGACAAAGTCACAACGCGCATTGGCGAACCCGGAAGTCCCCCGGCGCCCAGGTCCAATCATCCGCTGATGACCCTGCGCGACGAGGTGGACCGGTTGTTCGACACCTTCTTCCCCAGTATGTTCGGGCGGTCGCTTCTGGAAACCGACCCGTGGACCGGACGCGCTTTCCGCACGCTGGGCGACATTTCGCCGCGCATGGACGTGGCGGAATGCGGCGATCGCTACGACATCAGCGTCGAACTGCCGGGAATGGATGAAAAGGACGTGGCTGTGAAGGTGCACGGCGACGTGCTGACCATTTCGGGCGAGAAGAAGGCCGAGCGCACCGAGGACAAAGGCGCCACCCATCTGACCGAGCGGTCCTATGGATCGTTCACCCGCTCGGTGCGGCTGCCCGACGACGCCGATGCCGAAAGCATCAAGGCCGACTACGCCAAGGGCGTGCTGACCATCAGCGTGCCGAAAAGCCCGCAAGGCAAGAACGAGAAGAAGATCGAGGTGACCACGCACTGAGATCGCCCAAGCGGGCGGCGCTGTCCCTCCCCCCCTCGGACGACCGCCCGCAACGGCGCCCCTTCCTTCCCCTGCCGGGGAGGGAAGGGGTTGTTTTAGAGGCGTTGTATTTCCCGCGACCGCTCCCCATCCTTTCTTATGGTCGTAAGCCAATCAGATGGCCAATCAGATGGGGTGCGCCATGTCCGTCGAGACGATCCTCAAGGCCAAGGGCAACAACGTCTTCAGCGTCCGTCCGGAACATTCGGTCGCCGACGCCGCCGCGCTGATGTCCACCAAGCGGGTGGGCGTGGCCATCGTGTGCGACGCCAAGGGGCGGCTTCAGGGCATGGTGTCGGAACGCGACATCGTCGCCGGCATGCACCAGTACGGCAAGGGGCTGCTGGACATGCCGGTGCGCAACATCATGTCCAGCCCGGTAGTGACGTGCAGCCCCACCGATTCGGTCAAGTCGATCATGGAAGTGATGACGGTGCGCCGGGTCCGCCACCTGCCGGTGGTGGACGGCGACAGCGTGGTCGGCATCGTCTCGATCGGCGACGCCGTCAACGACCGCCTGCACGATTCGGAACTGGAACGGGCGGTTCTGCGCGATTTCGCGGTAACGCGCTAGACCGTGATGCCCAAAATATGCATCACGGTCTAACTTAAATTCTGCCCTCGCCGCTCTAAGCGCGGGCCGGGAAGCCCCCGGCCCGGTTTGGGCCAGCGTTTCCGGTTTGGGTCAGCGTTTGACGCCGCACGCCTTGTCGATGGCGGCCAGGGCGTCGGAAAAGCCCTTCAGCGAGATGGTGTCGCTGATGGCGGCGCCCTTGGCCGGTTGCGCCTTGACCAGAACGTCCTTGCCCTTGGCCATGGCGGCGATGATGGCCTTGTCCGCCTGGGGGTCCTTGGCCCAAGCCGAGGAGCCGCCCTTGGTGAAGAAGGCGTGCTTCATGCCGCCGATCTGGATTTCGGCTTCCGAATCCTTCTTGAAGCCGTACGAGGCGATCAGGCTCACCTCGCCCGGGCTCTTGGGGCGGTGGGTGACGGCGATGGCCGTCCCGGCGCGGTCCTTGTCATGGGGCTTTTCGGCGCGGGCGGCGGCATAGCACACCTTGGCGCCACCCTCGGTATAGGCATAAGCCTCCCAATTGCCCGAGCTGGTCAGCTTCTTGGCGTCCTCGCCCCAGGCAGAGGCGGAACCGACAACCGCCAGCGTGGCGGCGATCAGGGTGATGCGGCGAAATTCCATGGTGATGTTTTCCAACAATTCCCGGCGGGTGGGCATTCGGTGCTGGGGGTTAAACGCCTTCAGCGGCGGGAATGTCAATAAGTGTTCTGGATCATCGAGCGTCAGAGCTGACGCACGATGATCCAGAGTTACGTCTGGCCCTCGCCGGGCGGGCGCATCCGCGCCCTTGGCCGCGGCCGCAATGGCCGCCAATCGCGCCGTCCGTCAAATTTGACGCTCGGCGCTCTAAAGATCCGGCCGGCCGCGCGGGGCAAAGCCCGACTTGCCCCGCATCTCGCGTTCGTATTCCAGCGACCAGCGCACATTGGGATAGGCCAGGTCGTTCCACGGGATGTCGTCCCAGGCGAACAGGCCGACCTCCAGGCTTTCCTGGCCGGCGGCGAAATCCGGCCGGGTCATGCGCGCCCGATAGATCATATGCACCTGGCTGATCTCGGGGATCGAATAGATCGCCAGCAGGGCGTCGATCTCGGCGGTGGCGCGGGCTTCTTCCCACACTTCGCGCAGGGCGCCCTGTTCGGTGGTTTCGTTCAGTTCCATATAGCCCACCGGCATGGTCCAATAGCCGATGCGGGGCTCGATGCCGCGCCGGCACAGCAGGTACTTGTCCTGCCAGGTGCAGATGGCGCCGACGATGACCTTGGGATTTTCGTAGACCACGAAGCCGCAATCGCCGCAAACCAGACGTTCGCGGTCGTCGCCATCGGGGATCTTGCGGATGCTGGGTCCTTGCGGGCTCATGGCGCCAGTTTGAACAAGGCGCGGCCCGGCGGCAAGAGCTTAGACCAGAATATCCAGATAGGTGCCGCGCGCGGCCCGGCGGTCCAACTGGTCCAGCGGGGTGTCGGCGGGCAGCATGCGATTGCCGCGCGGACCATAGGCACCGCGCGCGCCGGCCGTGTTGCCACCGCTGGCGGCGGTTACCGTCGCGGCTTCGCCGGATGTCGCCGTGCCGCCGCCCGAGGCCGGACGCAGAAGGTCGAACCCCGACGAGACCCGCGATGAACCGATGCGGTTGGAATCGTCCGCCATGAAAAACCCCGAAACCCAAACTCATTCGCCATATCATACCACCACGGGCTGCCTGCCGCCAAGGATGGAGCACCCCGACCGTTGTCCTTGCCCCTGGTTGGGCGATCGGGCTAAATGATGGACATGACTACCACCATCGCCTCTCCCCGGCCTGGACTGTCGACCAGCAGCGACCTGGCAGACCATTTCATGGAATGCGGGGCACTCAACACCAACCTGACGTTGGCGCCGGGCGAGCGCATGGTGATCACCGACGACCTGCTGAACGGGCGGGTGGGGGACATGGCCGCCATTTCCATGGCCGCCATCGTCGCCCGCGACGCCCAGGTGGCCAAGGCGGCGGTGCTGCCGCTGGGCATCGCCGCCAGCAAGGTGTCGGCCCAGGACCGCGCCAAGTACGAACGCCTGTTCGCGCTGATCGAGGAAACCGCCTTCGACGGCGGCGTGCGCGAATCGGCCGAGGCGCTGATCGCGGCGCGCTTTCGCGAAAGCCAGATCAAGGAAATCGCCGCCGAACTGGGCGGCACGGTGGGGCCGGCGCGCCAGCGGTACCGGGCTTTTCTCGACGTGGTCAAGCTGCTGACCGAAAGGAAGATCAGCGAGCCGCTGTTCCTCGACGAGTTCCTGGACTTCACCCGCACGGTCGCCGGCAAGCTTGATTTCGGCATCTACGCGCTGTGCGTGGACCGGCTGTTCGTCTCGGACCGCATTCCCATCATGGTCAAGGTGTCGCTGCTGCGCGAGGTGTGCAAATACCCGCCGCTGGTGCGCAAGGAGCTGATCACCAACCTGCTGGCCTCGGAACAGGCCGAGCCCGAACTGATCCGCTATGCCCGCCAGGAAGTGGCGGGGGTGATGGATCGTGACCAACTGACCGAGATCATGCTGTTCACCACCCTGAAACTTGCCTGGGCCGCCCAGCGCAAGATTCCGTCGCGGGCCGCCGCCCGTTCCGCCTGAGCCCCCGGCCAATCCCCGAGGTTTCCCCATGCGTGCCATCGTCTGCCCCGCTTTCGGCGCTCCGCTGGAATTGCGCGATCTCGCCAGCCCCGACCTTTCGCCCACCCAGGTGCGCATCCGGGTGGCGGCGGCGGGGGTGAACTTCGCCGACACGCTGTTCATTGCCGGCAAGTACCAGGAAAAGGTCGCGCCCCCGCTGGTGCCCGGCATGGAACTGGCCGGCACGGTCAGCGAGGTGGGCGCCGGGGTGCAGGGGTTGGCGCTGGGCGACCGGGTGATGGCGGCGGTGACCGGCGGCGCCTTCGCCGAGGAAGCCGTGGCCGAGCACACCGACGTCATCCGCCTGCCCGACAGCCTGGATTTCGTCACCGCCGCCGGCTTTCCGGTGGCCTATGGCACCTCGCATCTGGGGCTGACCGCCAAGGCCGGACTCAAGGCCGGCGAGGTGCTGGTGGTGCACGGCGCCGCCGGCGGCGTCGGCCTGACGGCGGTCGAGGTGGGCGCGGCCATGGGCGCCACGGTCATCGCCACCGCCGGCGGTCCCGACAAGGTCAAGGTGGCGCTGGACCATGGCGCCCATTACGGCGTCGATTACAAGGCCGAGGACATCCGCGACCGGGTCAAGGAACTGACCGGCGGGCGCGGCGCCGACGTGATCTATGATCCGGTGGGCGGGGCGGTGTTCGACGCCTCGCTGCGTTCGGTGGCCCCCGACGGCCGCATTCTGGTGATCGGCTTCGCCTCGGGTACCGTGCCGCAAATTCCCGCCAACATCCTGCTGGTCAAGAACGTCACCGTGATCGGCTATTGGTGGGGCGCCTATCGCAAGCTCAACCCCACGCTGGTGCGCGAGTCCCTGGCCCAATGCGTGGAATGGTGGGCGCAGGGCAAGCTGCACCCCCACGTCTCGCAAACCCTGCCCTTGGAGCAGGCCGCCGACGCCCTGGCACTGCTGAAAAGCCGGGCGGCCACGGGCAAGGTGGTGTTGACGGTTTAACGCAGCCAGATCAGGCCGCTCGCATCGCCGCCAGGAAGCGTTCCACCAGACCGCGCAGGGCCTGGGCGTCGCCGGCCACGCCATGGGCGATGTTCAGCACCGAATGGGCGGCGACACCGGTGGTCTGGGCCGCCTGCCGCACGCCGGTCATGTTGTCGGACACGGCGTCGGTGCCGATGGCGGCCTGTTCCACGTTGCGGGCGATTTCCGCCGTGGCGGCGGCCTGTTGTTCCACCGCCGAGGCGATGCCGGCCGAGGCCTGGCTGACCTCGCCGATGATGCCGACGATCTGGTTGATGGCGGTGACCGCCTTGGACACGCGGTCGCGCACCTCGGCCACCTGGGACGCCACTTCGTCGGTGGCGCGCGACGTCTGGGTCGCCAGCGCCTTGACTTCGTTGGCGACCACGGCGAAGCCCTTGCCGGCCTCGCCGGCGCGCGCCGCCTCGATGGTGGCGTTCAGCGCCAGCAGGTTGGTCTGGCTGGCGATGGCGGTGATGGTCTCCACCACCGCGCCGATGCGGCCGGCGGTGTCGGCCAACGATTGCACCAGGGCGTTGGTGTCGTCGGCACGCTCGCGGGCGTGGCGCGAGATGGTGTTGGCGTGTTCGACCTGACGGCCGATCTCGTCGATCGAGGCCGCCAGCTCTTCGGCGGCGGCGGCCACGGTCTGCACGTTGCCGGCGGCCTGGACGGCGGCGGCGGCGGCGGCCTCGGCCCGTTCCGACGCGGTCTTGGCGGCGCCGGTCATAGTGGTGGAATTCTGTTCCAGCTCGCCCACCTCGCCGCCGACGGTGCCCAGGACTTGCCGCACTTCGGCATCGAAGGCCTGGGTCAGTTCCGAGAGCGAGCGGGCGCGCAGCATGTCGACGTCGCGGCGATGTGCGGCCTCTTCCTCGAGCCGGCGTTCGCACGACAGCTTGTCCTTCAGCATCTGCATGGCGCGCGCGACCGTGCCGATTTCATCGCGGCGGCCGGCGCCGGAAATGTCGACCTCCAGGTTGCCCTGGGCGATGGCCGACAGCTCCGCCACCGAGGTGGTCAGCGGCTTGGCGATGCCGAAGCGAACCACCACCCAGGCCAACACGCAGCCCAGCGCCACGGCGACCAGGGTAACCGCGATGATGAACAGGCGCGCGCCGTGCACGCTGCCGGTGCTGCGGGTGAGTTCGTTGCCGGCATGGCCCTCGGCCTCCTTGAAGAAGGCGCGCACCACCTCGCGCAGCGCGGCGGCCTGTTTGTTGGCCATGGCATTGGCGGCGGTCAGCGCGGCGTGGTCGTCGGTTTCCGCCGCCTTCAGCACGGCGTCCAGCAATTGGGCATAGGCGTTGAAGCCGGTTCGCAATTCGGCGATGCGGACGGGGTCGATGTCGCCGTCCAGGCGCTTGCCGATTTCGGTGGCGCGGGATTCGAACAACTCGCGCTCGCGGGCGATGCCCTTGGCGACGGCGGCGCGGTTATCAGGCGACGGATTGGCGGCCAATTGGAATTGCAGGGCGTTCATGGCCTGGATGTTGGTGTTCATGCGCGCGGCCAGCACCACCGCCTTGCCGTCATTGTCCACGTTGGCGATCTTGCCGCCCAGGGTATCGGCCTCGCGCCATGCGGCGGCACCCAGCGAGGCCAGCGCGACGACGAACAGGGCGACGACGGCGAAGACCTTTTGGGTGATGCTCATTCGGCTAAGAAACATACGGACCACTCCCGGCGGCTAGGAACCAAACCCCGCCGGGACATTATACAGGCGCGCACTGTAATGTCCCGTTTTTAGTAAGGTTCAAAGGTCTGAAGGTGCGCCCCGGTTGAGGGTGCGCATGGCCTGCTCCAGCCCTTCCAGGGTCAGGGGAAACATGCGGCCGCCCATGATCTGGCGCAGCAGCTGGGTGGATTGGGTCCAGTTCCACAGGTGTTGGGGTGCCGGGTTCAGCCACACTGCGCCCGGCCACACCGACAGCAGGCGGTCCAGCCATAATTGCCCGGGTTCCTCGTTCCACTCCTCCACCGCCGCGCCGGGGGTGACGATTTCCCACGGGCTCATGGCGGCATCGCCGACGACGACCAGCTTCCAGTCGGGCGGGAAGGTGTGCAGCACGTCCCAGGTGGACACGCGGTCGGCGTGGCGGCGGCGGTTGTCCTTCCACAGGGTGCCATAGGGGCAGTTGTGGAAATAGAAATGCTCGAGGTGCTTGAACTCGGAGCGCGCGGCGGAAAACAGCTCCTCGCAGGCGGCGACGTGTTCGTCCATCGACCCGCCGACGTCCAGCAGCAACAGCAGCTTGGCCTTGTTGTGGCGTTCCGCCCGCATCCGGATGTCGAGCATGCCGCCGGCCCGCGCGGTCGAGGCCACGGTGCCGTCCAGATCCAGTTCGGTGGCGGCGCCTTCGCGGGCGAAGCGGCGCAACTGGCGCAGCGCCAGCCGAAAGTTGCGGGTGCCCAGTTCCACGCCGTCGTCCAGATTGCGGAACTCGCGCTTGTCCCACACCTTGACGGCGCGGTTGGTGCGGTTGCGATCCTGGCCGACGCGCACGCCGGCCGGGTTGGCGCCATAGGCCCCGAAGGGCGAGGTGCCGCCGGTGCCGATCCACTTGCTGCCGCCCTGATGCCGCCCCTTCTGTTCCGCCAGCCGCTGGCGCAGGGTGCGCATCAATTCGTCAAAGCCGCCCATGGCCTTGATCTCGGCCAGTTCTTCCGGGCTCAGCAGCTTTTCCGCCATGGCGCGCAGCCATTCGGCCGGCAGCGACGTCGCCAGGTCTTCCCCGCTCTGCGCTTCGCCCGCTTCGGCCAGCCCGTTGAAGGTGGCGGCGAAGACGCGGTCGAACTTGTCCAGGTGGCGTTCGTCCTTCACCAGGGCGGTGCGCGCCAGATAATAGAACCCCTCGACCGAGAACCCCGCCACGCCCTTGGCCACCGCCTCCAGCAGGGTCAGGTATTCGCGCAACGACACCGGCACCTTGGCATCGCGCAGGGCGAAGAACAGGGCAAGGAACATGGGGCCGGTCAGCGGCCGCGGCTGGCGAAGGCCAGGCGCTCGAACAGGTGGACGTCCTGTTCGTTCTTCAGCAGGGCGCCGTGCAGGCGCGGGATCAGCGAGCGGGCGTCCTTGTTGCGCAGGTCGTCGGGCGAAAGGTCCTCGGCCAGCAGCAGCTTGATCCAGTCCAGCAACTCCGAGGTCGACGGCTTCTTCTTCAGCCCCGGCACGTCGCGCACGTCGAAGAACACGCTCAGCGCCTCGCGCAGCAGCGCCGGCTTGATGCCGGGGAAGTGAACCTCGGCGATGCGTTCCATGGTGTCACGGTCGGGGAAGCGGATGTAGTGGAAGAAGCAGCGGCGCAGAAAGGCGTCGGGCAGTTCCTTTTCGTTGTTCGAGGTGATGATCACCAGCGGCCGCTGGCGGGCGCGGACGACCTGCCGCGTCTCGTAGACGTGGAACTCCATGCGGTCCAGTTCCAGCAACAGATCGTTGGGGAACTCGATGTCGGCCTTGTCGATCTCGTCGATCAGCAGCACCGGCGGGGTGTCGGCCTCGAAGGCCTGCCACAGCTTGCCCTTGACGATGTAGTTGGCGATGTCGTGGACGCGGGCGTCGCCCAGCTGGGAATCGCGCAGCCGCGCCACCGCGTCGTATTCGTACAGGCCTTGTTGCGCCTTGGTGGTGGATTTGATGTGCCAGGCGATCAGCTCGCGCCCCAGCGCCTTGGCCACTTCCTGCGCCAGCACGGTCTTGCCGGTGCCGGGCTCGCCCTTGATCAGCAGCGGGCGTTCCAGGGTCAGGGCCGCATTCACGGCCACCATCAGGTCGTCGGTGGCGATGTACGAATCGGTGCCGGCAAAGCGCATTGGCGTTGGTCCTCCTCATCGAAAGGGTAGAGGAGGGGCGTTGTGCCGTCGAGAACAGAAAAAACGCCCGCCTCCAGGTGGGGGCGGGCGTCGCAAGAGGAGCGCACTCTTCAGGAAATGCTGGGGACCGGGCGGGAGGAGAACCCGGTCCCCAACCGCACTCAACCCTTGTTTCGCAAGATCAAGCGGCGGACTTGACCAGCGACTGGAACGCGGCGATGCGGGCGTTCAGGGGCTCGAGCGCGGCAGTGAACACGGTCTGGGACAGCTCGGCGAACTTGCGGCTCTCGGCGATGGCGGACTCGATGGACTCGCGCGCCAGCTTGCCCTGCAGATCGGCGAATTCGGCCGGAGTCTTGACGGCGAACAGCGCCTTGACGGCGGCGTCGGTCTTTTCGGCCGACTGGGTCAGGTAAGCCTGCGAGGCCTTGGCGATCTCTTCCAGGCCCTTGACGGCCAGGGTCGAGCTCTTGACCACGGCTTCGGCGTTTTCCTTGCCGAGCGACGCGAACTTTTCGAAACCTTCGATCTTCAGGGGCATGGTCTTGGTCCTTCTGTCTTGCCGCCGACCACCACCTCGGGGCCGTTGTGCAGTGCAACATGGCCACAGAATACCTCGTCCGCGGCCCAAGGCAAGAACTTTTTTGCACTGCACAATAAACGCGGCAAACCTCAGGCGATCTGCGCCTTGCAGGGCGCTTCTCGGCCGGCGATGGCCTTGACCATGGCCTGGCCGCGCTCGGGGCCGTCGGCAAAGACCAGGTGCAGCGTGCCGTCCTCCCAGGTGCGGACCTCGACCGCCAGGGTGATGCCGGCAGCATGCAGGGTGCCCTGCCGGCCGGGGGTCGCTTGCGGAATGCCCAGCACGGCGGCGCCGCCCGCCGAGATGTCCTCGAACCTGCCGTCGAAGGATTCGCCGCCCAGGGTGACGGTGCAGGGCGCGTTGACGGCGACGCGCGGGCAGATGCGGCGGTCCGCTTCCTTGGTGCTGGTGCGCACGACGCGAACCAGAACCTGCCGCAGCTCGTGGATGGAATGGGCCACGTCGGTCGAGGCGGTGCGCACCCCGCCGGCCTGTTCGCCGGTTTCGGAGGCATCCGCCGAGACCGAAGCGATCAGCGACGACACCTCTTGGGCGGCGGAGCTGGTTTCGACCACGTTGCGGCTGATTTCCGCGGTGGCGGCGCTTTGCTCCTCCATGGCGGCGGCGATGGAGGCCGACACTTCGTCCACCCGGCGGATCGAGCCGTTGATGGTGCCCATGGCGGCGACCACGTCGCCGGTCAGCGCCTGGATCTTGGCGATCTGGCTGGTGATCTCGTCGGTGGAGCGGGCCGTCTGCGTGGCCAGGCTCTTGACCTCGTTGGCGACCACCGCGAACCCCTTGCCGGCGTCGCCGGCGCGGGCCGCCTCGATGGTGGCGTTCAGCGCCAGCAGGTTGGTCTGGCCGGCGATGGCGCTGATCAGGGTGGCGATTTCCCCGATCTTGGCCACCTCGTCGGCCAGCAGGCGGATGGTGGCCTGGGCCTGGTCGCTGTCGGTCACCGAGCCGCGCGTGACCTCGCCGGCATAGGCGACCTGGGTGGCGATTTCCTGGATCGAGGCGGCCATCTGCTCGGCGGCGCCGGCCACCGCCTGGGCGTTGGCCAGGGCTTCCTCGGCGGCGGCGGCGACGCCCTGGCTGTGCTCGCTGACCCGGTCGGCCGACCGCGCCATGGCCTCGGCGTCGCGCGCCATCTGGGCGGTACGGCTGGCGACGGCTTCCACTGCGGCGCCGGCTTCGCGCTCGACGGTGTCGGCCATGTCGTCCAGGGCCTTGGCGCGTTCTTCGGCCGCGCGGCGCTCGTGCTCGGCGCGTTCCTGGGCGCCATAGGCCAGCTTGGCCTTCATGGCGCGCAACAGCACGGTCAGGCGGCGGAATTCGCGGGCCGGCGGGGTTTCGATCTCGTGCATGAAGTCGCTGCGGGCGATGGCGTCGAAATGGGCCTCGAAGCGGGCCAGCGGCCGGCGCACCGCCTCGAGCAGCAGGCGGCCGCCCAGCGCGGTCATCACCACGGCGAACACCACGATGACGATCATCACGGTAAGGTGGAAGCGGAAATCCGCCTTGGCCTCGGCATAATCCTCGCCGGCCACCTTGATCTGCAGTTGCAACAGCTCGCGGTTGGTGGCGTGGGCGGCCTCGAACAGCGGCAGGATCTTCTTGGTGAACAGCGATTCGATGCGCAGCGGGTCGGAATTGCGGGCCGCCTCGATGGCGGGCAGCAACCCGTCGCGGACGAAGGCGCCCCGTTGTTCGGCGAAGCGCGCGGCCAGCTGCGCTTCCTCGGGCGTCATCTGCTTGGTGCTGAATTGCTGCCAGATGTCGGTGATCTGGGCGATGTTGTCTTCGACGCGCTTGATGCGGCCGGCGATGATCTTGTCGTCGGTGCCGTCGCGCAGGTCGATCACCAGCAGCGTGGTCTGCTGCAGGTTGTCGCGCATGCGGTCGACGATGTCGCCGATCTGCCCGGCCGGCACCGTGCGGTCCTCGATGGCCGAGCGCAACGCCTCGTTGGTGTCGCGCATGCCGGCCAGTCCCATGATCCCCACCAGGGTCATCAGCAGGATCAGCCCGCCGAACAGCAGGGTCAGCCGCCCGGTCACGGCGGCGGCGAAGACCCGCATGCGGTGCGCCAGGCCGTTGGGCAGGGCGTCGCCTTCCTCGACCCGCAGCGAGGTGTCGCCGGCGCGGATGCGGCCATAGGCGGCCTCGGCCGCCGCCACCTGCTCGCGCGAGGGCTTGGAACGGATCGAGATGTAGCCGGTCAGCTGGCCGTCCTCGACCACCGGGGTGACGTTGGCGCGCACCCAATAAAAATCGCCGTCCTTGGTGCGGTTCTTGACCAGGCCTTCCCACGGCCGGCCGGCTTTCACCGTCGCCCACAAATCGGCAAAGGCGGCCGGCGGCATGTGCGGGTGGCGGATCAGGTTATGCGGCTGGCCGATCAGTTCGTGCTCGGCATAGCCGCTGATGGCGATGAAGTCCCGGTTGACGAAAGTGATTCGTCCCGCGGTGTCGGTGCGGCTGACCAGCAACTGGTCGTCCGGCAATTCCACCTCGCGGTTGGTGATGGGCTCGTTCACGCGCATCCCGTTTCCCCCTCAGGAATTTACTCAAGAACCATTCTTATCTTTATCGCATAAGCCCAACCACACCTTGGTGGCAAGTGGTGTGTGGGTGAAAGCTGTTCTTAACCGTTGGATTTCCGCTATGTATTACTTTCGACTGTGGTGAGAAAGTTTCGGATGACTGCGGTTTCTCCACCTGAGCGATAAATAACAAGAAGATCAATGAACGCCTCGGGATCGTCGATGGCGGCATAGGCGACGCCGTCGAAGCCGACGCGGCACATGGTCTGCGGCACCACCGCCAGCCCCAGGCCGGCGCCCACCAGCCGGATCATGGTGGACATCTGGTGGGCTTCGACGGCGATGCGCGGGGCAAAGCCGGCGCGGCCGCACAACTGGGCGATCTTGTCGTAAAGCCCGGTGCCGATATGACGCGGGTTCATCACCAGCCCCTCGCCGGCCACCTGGGTCATGGACAGGCGGGGCTGTCCGGCCAAAGCGTGGTCGGCCGGCAGGGCCAGCACCAGATCTTCGCGCAGGATGCGGTGCGCGGTTATGCCATGGGGCAGGTTGCTGTCGGCCGGTCGGGCGAAGCCGATATCCAGGCGCCCCTCGGACACCGCCTCGATCTGGCTGCCGGTGGACATTTCGCGCAGCGACACCCGCACGTCGGGATAGTGGTGGCGAAAGGCGCGCAGGATGCGCGGCATCACCTCGGTGAACGGCACCGATCCGGTGAAGGCGATGTCCAGCCGGCCGGCTTCGCCGCCGGCGGCGGCCCGTGCCAACCGGCCCAGATCGGCGGCCCGCGCCAGGATGTCGCGGGCTTCGTCCAGCAGGGCGGTTCCGGCGGCGGTCAATTCCACCTTGCGGCGGTTGCGGTCGAACAGCCGGGTGCCAAGCTCGCCCTCGAACGTCTGGATCTGCTGGCTCAGCGGCGGCTGGGCCATGCGCAGCCGTTCGGCGGCGCGGCCGAAATGGCGTTCTTCGGCGACGGCGACGAAATAGCGCAGGTGTCGCAGTTCCATGATATTCCAAAAGTATCACTGCCTTCTGTGTAATATATTGGATATTTCATGCCTGGGCCAGCTAGCATCGGGGTCTTGCTGTCGGAGCCCTGATGATCCACCTCGATCGCCGCCGCATCGCCGTTTTCGTCGCCGGTGCGGGTGCCTTTCTCGACATGTACTGCACCCAGGCGCTGCTGCCCGACCTGGCCCGCTATTTTTCCGCCAGCCCGGCCGAGGTGGGGCTGACCGTCACCATGTCGACGCTGGCGACGGCCTTGGTGGCGCCCTTGATCGGCGCGGTGGCGGACATGGTGGGGCGCAAGCGGGTGATCGTGGCGGGCGCCCTGGCGCTGGTGCTGCCCACCCTGGGCCTGGCGCTGGTGGACAGCCT
>DATGXU010000086.1:0-2747 GCA_035298685.1 Magnetospirillum sp.
GCGCCGCCACCACCATCATGGCGGCGGCGGCGGCGACGTGCAGGGCGGCGGCGGCAGGGCCGAGACCGGCAACCCAGGCGGCGGGTCCGAAGGCGGCGATCAGGATCGCCGGCAACAGGTTGGGGATGGTGCGGTCGCGCAGGTCGGAAACCGCCGCCGCCGCCATGGTGGCGACGAAGATGATTCCGCAGACCTGCAAGGCGATGGCGTTCATCGCTACCCCCTATTTACGCGCAAGGCGCCCCACGCCGTGGCGTGGAGCGCCTTACCGTGGACTGGACCGTAGCCCCGTCTATGCTCAGCTGAGAGCGTCCTTCACCGCGGTGAACTTGGTGTCGAGGTTGGTGCCGATGCCGGTGATGGCGGTGATGATCACGACGGCGATCAGGGCGGCGATAAGGCCGTATTCGATGGCGGTGGCGCCGTTTTCGTTGCCGATGAGGTCGCGCAGGAAGCAGCGGGTGTAGGTCAACATGGCTGAACTCCTTCACTGATGGCCGCTCGTGGGCGGGAGGGGCTTGTGTCCTTGAGCTAAACTTTCGTGCTATCTCGTTGGCTCATGACGCTATGAATACCCCCAACCGCCCCCTCCCTTCTGTGAGCACGTCCACAAAGCCGAAAAATATTTTCTAGGCGCCAGCCGCAGCCACCGGATACAAGCATTCATATGAGCCAGCCCGCAAATCGCCGCGAACTTCTTGCCCGCACGCCAATGTTCGAGGGAGTGCCCCCGGATCAGTTGGAAGCACTAGCCGTGCGTTCAACCGTCGTTAGTCTTTCCGCGCGCGAGATGCTTTTTTCCAAGGGCGACACCGGAAACCTGCTCTATTTGGTCGTGCGCGGCATGATCCGGGTGGGCGTGGTTTCGGCCGACGGGCGCGAAGTGACCTACGCGCTGGTGGGGCCCGGCCACCTGTTCGGCGAAATCGCCGTTCTCGACAACGGCCCGCGCACCGCCGACGCTTCCGCCATCGAAGCCAGCGAATTGCTGGCCATCGAACGTCGCCACGTGCTGACGCTGCTGGCCCAGAACCCGGAATGCACGCTGCGCCTGATCTCGGTGCTGTGCCAGCGCATCCGCCAGGCCGACCAGTTGCTGGAAGACATCTTCTTCCTCAGCCTGCCCAGCCGACTGGCCAAGCAACTGCTGGTGCTGAGCGACATCATCGGCCAGAAGGCGCCGCCCGGGGCGCCGGTCACCATCCGCATGTCGCAGCAGGCCGTGGCCGACCACATGGGCATCAGCCGCGAAAGCGTGAACAAGGTGTTGTCCAAATGGGAACAGGCCGGCCTGGTCAGCCTGTGGCGGGGCCAGATCACCATTCACGATCGCGAACGACTGGATGCGTTCCTGAACGGGGAATGACGCGCGCCCGCGTGCCCGTGCGAGCGTATGACTGTGTGACGACATCCACAGACATTGCCCCCCGCCCTGTCCATGATGGGGCACGCGGTTATTGCCGGGGGCGTGCCATGACAGACGACTCACACGATTTGTACAAGGTCGAGTTGTTCGAAGGCCTGCCGCCCGAGGCCGTGGCCGAAATCCAGACCCAATGCGGCTGGCTGCACGTGGCCGCCGACCAGCAGGTGTTCGACAAGGAAAGCGACACCCAGGACGTCTATTTCGTGGTGTCCGGCGTCGTCCGCATCCTGACCGCCGGCCCCGACGACCGCGAGGTGGCTCTGGCGGACATTCAGGCCGGCAATTACTTTGGCGAACTGGCAGCCATCGACGGCATGCGCCGGTCCGCCCGCGTGGTCGCCACCACCGACGCCGTGCTGGCGCTGTTGCCGCCCTCGGCCTTTCTCGATTTGATGCGGCGCCACCCCGAAATCGCCATGCGCGTGCTCAACCGGCTGTCGCGGGTCATCCGCCGGCTGGACAGCCGGGTGACGGAACTGTCGATCAAATCCGACAAGCAGCGGGTATTCGGCCAGTTGCTGCAATTGGCCGAGCCCGACCCGGCCGATCCCGAGCGGCTGCTGATCGCCGACCTGCCCAACCACCGGGAAATCGCCGCCTGGACGGGAACCAGCCGGGAAATCGTCGCCCAGGCCATCGGCGAACTGGCACGCCAAGGCATCGTGCGCCGACGAGGGATCGGCCTGCAGATTCCCCATTGGCGGCGGCTGCAGGAAATGACGGCGTGACCGCAACCGCGCAACGCCCGATTTACAATCGGATTGCCATCCGTTCACATAGGCCCGGAATGCGGTTTGCCCAAAAGGGGTAGGTTCGCTTCATGGCTGCCATCCAGCCGGTGCGCACCTTGATGGTTTCCTGCCTTTTGGGACGATGCCTTTGCTGCCCATGCCTAACTTGCCCAAAAGGGTCTCGGTACTGCTGGTCGAGGACAACGAGATCGACGCCAGCATCGTTTTGGGCCGTCTCAAGAAATTCGAGCAGATTTCCCTGACCTGGGTCGAGACGCGGCAGGCCTGTCTGAAGCATCTGGCCGACCATCACGTCGACGCGGTGCTGCTGGACCTCAATCTGCCCGACGGCAGCGGCGAAGACCTGATCGAGCAGGTGCTGGCGGCGGCCAATTGCGCCCCCGTGGTCATCCTGACCAGCACCGATGACGACCAGCGCGCGCTGGCCGCGGTGCAGGCCGGCTGCCAGGACTGGCTGATCAAGGGGCGCGCCGACGGCCAACTGATCTGGCGCACCATCGCCTATTCCATGGAACGCAAGGTCGCCGAGCTGGCCCGCTTCGAGGCCGAGGAAGCGGTGCGCCATCGCG
>DATGXU010000087.1:0-7872 GCA_035298685.1 Magnetospirillum sp.
ATGGCCGAGATCGTCGCCCGCGACGAGCCGATCGTGCGCGAGGTGTGGGACCGTGACGAGGCGGTGAAGTTCTTCCTGGCCCAGGGCGAGAAGTACAAGGCCGAGATCATTTCCTCGATCCCCGCCGACCAGAAGATCTCGCTGTATCGCCAGGGCGCCTTCATCGACCTGTGCCGCGGCCCGCACCTGCCCTCCACCGGCAAGCTGGGCAAGGCGTTCAAGCTGATGAAGCTGGCCGGCGCCTATTGGCGCGGCGATTCCAAGAACGAGATGCTGCAGCGCATCTACGGCACCGCCTGGTTCGACAAGAAGGACCTCGACGCCTATCTGCACATGCTGGAAGAGGCAGAGAAGCGCGATCACCGCCGCCTGGGCCGCGAGATGGACCTGTTCCACCAGCAGGAAGAGGCGGTGGGCAGCGTGTTCTGGCATCCCAAGGGCTGGACGCTGTACCGCACGGTCGAGAGCTATATGCGCCGCCGCCTGGAAAGCACCGATTATGTGGAGGTGAAGACCCCGCAGCTGGTGGATTTCTCGCTGTGGGAGGCTTCGGGCCACGCCGACAAGTTCTCGGAAAGCATGTTCACCATCAAGACGCTGGACGAGCGTCACCTGGCGGTGAAGCCCATGAACTGTCCGTGCCACGTGCAGATCTTCCGCCAGGGCATCAAGAGCTATCGTGACCTACCGCTGCGCATGGCCGAATTCGGCTCGTGCCACCGCTACGAACCGTCGGGCGCGCTGCACGGCATCATGCGCGTGCGCGCCTTCACCCAGGACGACGCCCACATCTTCTGCACCGAGGACCAGATCACCGCCGAAACGGTGGCGTTCTGCCAGCTGCTGAAGTCGGTCTACAAGGATTTCGGCTTCGAGGACGTGCGCGTCAAGTTCTCGGACCGCCCGGAAAAGCGCGCGGGTTCGGACGAAACCTGGGACAAGGCGGAAGGCGCCCTGCTCGAGGCCGCCAAGGCCGCCGGCCTGGAAACCACCCTCAATCCCGGCGAAGGCGCCTTCTATGGCCCCAAGCTGGAATTCGTGTTGCGCGACGCCATCGGCCGCGATTGGCAGTGCGGCACCCTGCAGGTGGACTTCGTGCTGCCCGAGCGTCTGGACGCCTCGTACACCGCCGAGGATGGCAGCCGCAAGCGCCCGGTGATGCTGCACCGCGCCGTGCTGGGCTCGTTCGAGCGTTTCCTCGGCATCCTGATCGAACATTTCGCCGGCCGCTTCCCGGTATGGCTGGCCCCCACCCAGGTGGTGGTCGCCACCATCGTGTCGGACGCCAACGAGTTCGCCGAGGAAGTGGTCGCCGCCCTGAAAGCCGCCGGCTTGCGGGCGGAAGCGGACCTGCGCAACGAAAAAATCAACTACAAGGTGCGCGAGCATTCCTTGGCCAAGGTGCCGGTGTTGTTGGTGGTAGGCAAGCGCGAAGCGGAAAATCGCGCCGTCGCCATGCGCCGCCTGGGCAGTCAGGACCAAGAAATTGTTGCGCTGGACCAAGCTGTTGCTACACTCGTGCACGAAGCTACGCCTCCGGCCTGATCGGGGGCGTGCGCATACGGGGGCCGGGCCTGAACCCTTTGGGGAATCACGGGGCGGGCTCAGTGTTTTGTTCTTGCCGATGGAGAAGGTTTCATAGCTAGGCCGCCAATGCAGACGCCGCCCAAAAACGACGGGCCGCGCGTCAACCGAGAGATCGATGCCCGCAGCATTCGCCTGGTCGGTGCCGAGGGTGAAATGATCGGCGTGGTCACCCTGCGCGAAGGTCTGATCATGGCTGAAGAAGCCGGATTGGACCTGGTCGAGGTGTCGCCCAACGCCGAACCGCCCGTGTGCAAAATTCTGGACTACGGAAAGTTCAAGTACGAAGCCCAGAAAAAGAAGAACGAGGCGAAGAAGAAGCAGAAGGTCATCGAGGTCAAGGAGATCAAGCTCCGGCCCAACATCGATGACAACGACTACGACGTGAAGATGCGCAACATGCGCAAGTTCCTCGAGGAAGGCGACAAGGTCAAGGTGACCCTGCGCTTCCGCGGCCGCGAACTGGCGCACCAGGATCTGGGCATGAAGGTGCTGGAACGCGTCCGCGACGACCTCGAAGGGCTTGGCAAGATCGAACAGATCCCCAAGATGGAAGGCCGCCAGATGGTCATGGTGATCGCGCCGCGCTGACCGGCGCGCCATCATTTTCATCTTCGGTGAAAAATTCCTGTCGAACGGGGTTGCGGGGCACGCGCAGTTACGCTAGTCTCCGCGCCTCGCCACCGACCAGGCGCATTTTTCCCAGCGGAGAGGTGCCAGAGCGGTCGAATGGGCCGGTCTCGAAAACCGGTGTGGGTGCAAGCTCACCGTGGGTTCGAATCCCACCCTCTCCGCCACTTTCCCCGGCCATGGATAGCCACGGCTGTCCAAATGCGCCGGAAAAATCCAACAGATACAAGGCGTTAGGTAGAGGTAAAATCCTCTGGCGGTTTTCCGCGCCTACCTAAATCCAGCGCCTGATGATGGGTAGAATGATGGGCGCGGCCCATACCCATCATTCCGAAGCCCATCTGGAAAATCCTACCCATCATCGCCACCGCATCATGCGGGAGCAATCCGTTGATGGGACGGCGAAAAATGGCGAAGAAGGCGGCAGGGCTGACGGCGCGCGGCGTCGAGACGATCAGACAGCCAGGCCTATACGCAGACGGCCATGGACTGTATCTGCAGGTCTCGGCCACCGGTGCGAAATCCTGGATCTTCCGCTACGTCTCGCCGGCCGGCGAAGCCAAGGGCAAGCGTCGCGACATGGGGCTAGGGCCGATCCGGCTGCTGGGGCTGGCCGACGCCCGCCGAAGGGTGCTTGATCTGGGCGCCCAGCTGCGCGACGGCATCGACCCATTGGAAGAGCGCCGGGTGCAGGAAACCGCCCAGGCGGTGCAGGCGGCCAAGGCCGTCAGCTTCCGCGCCTTACAGAAGCCTACATCGCCGCCATGAAACCGGGCTGGCGCAATTCCAAGCATGGCGCGCAATGGGGTTCCACCCTGGAAACCTATGTCCATCCCATCCTCGGCACGCTGCCGGTGGAAGCGGTGGACACCGGACTGGTCCTTAAGGTGCTGGAACCGATCTGGGCCACGAAGACGGAAACCGCCAGCCGCGTGCGCGGTCGCATCGAGGCGATCCTGGATTACGCCAAGGTGCGCGGCCATCGCGCCGGCGAAAACCCGGCACGGTGGAAAGGGCACCTCGACCACATATTGCCGGCCAAGACCGACGTGGCGAGGGTGCGCCACCATGCCAGCCTGCCCTATGCCCACATGCCGGATTTCTGGCCCAGGCTGCAGGCCCAGGACGGTCTGGGCGCACGGGCGCTGGAACTGTGCATCCTGACCGCCACCCGCACCGGCGATGTGCTGGGCGCCCGCTGGGGCGAGATCGATCTGACGGCCGCGACCTGGTCCATCCCCGGCGAACGCATGAAGGCCGGCGCCCGACCACCACATCCCCCTGGCCGCGCCCGCTACGGCGCTGCTGCGCAAGCTGGCCGCCATCCGCCGCGGCGAGCTGGTGTTCCCCGCCTTCCGCGCCGACCGCCAGCTCTCCAACATGTCCATGGTCATGGTGCTGCGGCGTATGAAACTGGACGTCACCCCGCACGGCTTCCGCTCCACCTTCCGCACCTGGGCGGCCGAACCGACCACCTTCCCCCACGAAGTGGCCGAAGCCGCCCTGGCCCACACCCAGGGCAACAAGATCGTCGCCGCCTATCAGCGCGGCGACCTGTTCGACAAGCGCACCCGACTGATGGAAGCCTGGGCGGCGTTCTGCGAGAGCGGCGCCGCCACGCCCTGATCCCCCGCTGCTGCCACCCGCACCGCGTCGAGCCGCAGGCGACGTAACCGCGTCGGTTTGTGGGCCCACAAACCACTTCTAGCCACCAAATCACACCGCACTTTGCCGAAGAAAGCCGCGCAACACTGCGCATCTGTGCAGAGTGATGCGCTTTACCGCGCATAGATGCCGAACTGCATCAAAACCATGAAGAACTGCAAACTCATTGAATGGATGGCATCCTCCGATGGGGTAATCGCCGGCCCCCATGGTCTTGGCGTCGCGACCCGATTCAGGCTCCCAAGCACCCCGCGAGTTCGCTGTTTGTTCTTGACTCCGGATGCGCCTTTTAGTAGATATATAGGAGGGTCCGACGGCCAATTGCTTCCGCGACGCGATTGAGAACCGGCCTGGACCAACGCTCTTCCTCGGGTGAGTCCTGCAGCCTGCCGTATACGCGACCACGGCGGAGAACTGACGAACAGCCCCCATCACTGGCTTTCAACCGCATCGGGATCCCCCTCGATGCTGCCGATGCGTCCGCCGCCCGAGGAGTAGTCATGTCCAAATTCGCGCTCAAAGCGCCGATGGGAACCAATTACCGAACCGAACCCAGCGACATCCTGAACACCAAACAGGCACTGAACCGACTCGGCTATTACGACGTGCCGCCCGGACGTGGCATCGATGACTGGACCGACGACGCCATGTTCAACGGCATTCGCGCGTTTCAAAAAGACAATGGCCTTAAAGTCGACGGGTTCATGCGACCCGAACGACCAACGGAAACGGCCATCAATGCGAAGCTTGGGGTCGGAAAATGGGGCAGAGGAGCCGCCTGGTGCCGCGATGTATCGGTGTACACGTTGCGGTGCCTGGCATGGCGGCGTGTTCTCCCCCACCGTCTGTTGGCAATGCCTGTCAAAGTGACTGTGCCCTGAAGGGGCGTGCATGGTCCAGGAACGTTGCGATGTCCGCTTCTGTGTAACCGAGGAGACGCCCAAGCTGGACGTCATCAGCTTCGGTTCCACATCGGCAACCGGTGAAAATCGCTTCCTGGATCATGTGCGCCGCGTCCATCCGCCATTCCTGGCCTGGCAACGCAAAAAACAGACAGCGCGTAACTATGGCTCCGTCGGCGCTCACATAGAATTCCTCCCGCCGACGGATCGCCCCCGTTAAAACGTGCGGAGCGAATTCTTCCTCGGGAAAGTGGTCGCTATGCGCAGCGACCTCACAGAACATGGCCATGGGCTTCTTGCTCGCGAGCATCAACAGGCATTCACGCCCTTCGTGCGGGCCGATCCCCAAAGGCAGTTGGACCTCAGTCACGAAAGACCCCGTTGCGAAATCCGCACCTGCATCGCCAAACCCTTGGTCGAGAGCTTGCAATATGTCCCAACTGAAGCCTCCCTTTCTCAAGCGGATCACCATAAATCGAGACAAGGTCGCCCCCGGCGAGTTCCCCTTCGACCGGCTGGCCTTTCTTCGCAGCGGCGATTTCGCCCTCAATTTGTCCGCGCCCATCACCATTCTGGTGGGCGAGAATGGTTCGGGCAAGTCGACGCTGTTGGAGGCCGTGTCTGCGGCAGCGGGTTTCCCGGCCCTTGGCGGCAGCCAGCACCACCGCCCAGGCCCGGACGCCGAACGCCATGGGCTGGCTGCGGCGCTGCGCCTTTCGTGGCTGCCCAAGCTGTCGAACGGCTTCTTTTTCCGGGCCGAGAGTTTCTTCAGTTTTGCCAATTACATCGACGAGGTCGGGGACGTCAGCTTTTCCGGCGGGCGTAACCTGCATCACCAGAGCCACGGAGAATCCTTCCTGGCGCTGTTTTCCCATCGCCTGGATGGGCAACAGCGGGGGATATTCTTCATGGACGAGCCTGAAGTCGCCCTTTCACCCACCCGGCAGATGGCGTTCTTGCGCCTGCTGTGGGACTGGCAGCGGGGCGGCCGGGTCCAGGCGATCATCGCCACCCATTCGCCCATCATCATGAGCCTGCCGGGCGCGGCACTTCTGTCCCTGGACGGCGATCGGATCCGCCCCATTCGTCTGGAAGAGACCGAACACTACCGGGTGATGCGCTCGTTCCTCGGCAACCCCGAGCGAGCACTGCGCGAGTTACTCCGCGAAGAGGAAGCGTAAGGGGGCGTAGCCACATTTCACCATTGACGCATGGCGAGCCTCTGCCGGGTCGGTCGCCCCGCCGTCAAGGGCGGCCCCTGGCCGCCGCCCGTAGGGCGGGCACGCCCCTTGACCGCGCGGCGCCGCCCGGCCTTCTCGCCTCCATGCGTCGATGGTGAGGTCTGGTCAGCCTAGAAATGGCTGTCCACGTCGCGGTGGCCTTCGAGGGTGTTGACCACCTCGAGCCGGTCGCCGGCGTAGCGGAAGAAGATCACGTAACCCTTGTAGGCCACGCTGCGGATTTCGGGGTGCAACTCGGGGCGGGCACGGCCCAGGGTGCCGGGCTTGGACGCCAGCTCGCGGCACCGTTCGCGCAATTGGGCGACGAAGCCCTGGGCGACGGCGATGCTGCCGCTCTCGCCGGCAATGTAGGTCAGGATGTCGACCAGGTCGGCACGGACCGAGGCGAGATAGACCAGCCGCCTCACTCGCCCACGCCCTTGCGCGCCAGCTCGGCGCTGCGGGCGGCGATCGCCGCGTCCAGTTCATCCTCGCCAACCTCGCCCCCGGCCGCCAACGACGCCTCCAGCGTCGCCCGCAGCGCGTTCAGCTTGGCCTCCCGCTCCTCGACCAGCCTCAACCCTTCGCGCACCACCTCGCTGGCCGAGCCATACCGCCCGTTCTTCACCGCCTGCTCAACGAACCGCTCCCAGCGGTCCCCAATGGACACGTTCATCCGCCGCCCTCCCGAGGGTCTGTGTTGGGGGACGATAACACAGGATGCGCAGGTTTTGTTATTGGGCGGTTGGGGATGCCCGATTCGGAGATCACACAGGCTCGGCGCCCACGATTCCCTCGATGGAAACCAACTCCTCCAATTTGTCCATGAGCGGAGAAGTTGTGAAGGCTATTCCCCAAGCGGGAGCATGATCTCCGCTGTCGATAACAACCAATCCCGTTCGCGTTAGGGAGTTGCATATTGCCATCAGATGGCTGCCCCCAGGAAACACTGAGGGCACCAGTTCCTCCGCCATGCGCGCATAAGGCCCTTTCGCAGGTGAGGTAGGGGCGCTGTTCTCTGCTTCAAATGCTTTTCGGTGTCGATGGAGTACGCCAAGCACCATGAGTTCGGGCCGCCTAAGCCCTGCAAGGGTGTCAGCATAGTAAAGAAATTCGTCGGCAATAAGTTCCGAGTGAACGAGCATTCCCGAGATAATTCGTGCAAGAAGGCGCAGGTTGGTGCGAGCCGCACCTTCATGTGCTGCGCGGGAGTATCGGAGCCAGACTGCGACGAACTCGTCGTGATGCTTTGCGTCTATAAGCGAGATGTTCCCTGCCCGAAGCTCCGTCAGCAACACCTCCCGTGCCGCTTCATGCCGACCGCGCCAAATCCGAATGACGGCTGCTTTCGCGGTATCGGAATGTACCCCCCAAAATGCTGCGACATCGATGAGGTCTGAAGCGCCCGGAATCGTTAGCAAGTCATTCATTCTCCGCATTCTCCCCTTGCACACCATCTTTGGGTTGTAATTATAGGCCTCGGCGCCGAGAAATTCATCGGTGCGCACTCTCATGATGGGCCGGATGATGGGCTGCCATTGAAATCCCCGCCCATCCCCTTAATTTTCCTCACCCGCAGGCGGACACCCCCGACCAAGGTTAACCAGCGGGACCGTAAGGCCCCGGTCGCCCAGCTGTTGACGATGATTGCCGGTGTCGGCCTGCTTTCGGCCTGTGCCGTGGCGCCCGAGCCATTGACCGACGACGAGAACGGTCGCCGCCCCCATCACCCTGCACGAAGCCATGGCCCGGGCGGTGCGCTACAACCTGGCCAGCCGGATCAAGGAGGTCGAGCAGCAGATGGCCGAGAACCGCTCGGCCGCCTCGTTCTGGACCTTCATGCCCAAGGTGGTGGGCGACGCCAGCCACAC
>DATGXU010000088.1:0-12930 GCA_035298685.1 Magnetospirillum sp.
AGTTGGCCGGTAGCCAGGGAGCCGAAATTGGTGGTCAGGAACACCAGCTTGTCGCCTTCGCCGGCGTGGAAATCGGTGATGGTGTCGCCGCCGTCCTGGCGGGTGACGTAGCGGAAGCGGTCGGCTCCGATGCCGCCATGCATGGTGTCGGACCCGACGCCGCCCACCAACGTGTCGGCACCGGCATAGCCCACCAGCGTGTCGGCACCGGCATTGCCCACCAGCAGATTGTTCGAGGCGTTGCCGCGCAGGGCGTCGGTGCCGCTGCCGCCAACCAGGTTCTCGATGCTGACGAAGGTATCGGAACCGGCATTGCCGGTGTTCTGGGCACCGGTCAGACGCAGATCGACGGTCACCGCGCCGGTGAAGTTGACGTAGGCCGCCGTATCGAGGCCGTCGCCGCCATTAAGAATGTCGTTGCCGTCGCCGCCGGCCAGCGTGTCCATGCCCGCACCGCCATACAGCGTATCGGCCCCGGCCTTGCCCGCCAGCAGATCGTTTCCGCCCAAGCCGTAAAGCACGTCGTTCAGCGCGCTGCCGTTGATGGTATCCGCGCCAGAGAAAAAGACGCTCCAGACGAAGTCGTTGTTGGGCACAAGGCTACCGAGCGGCACGCGGGTGGAAATGCTGAACAACGGGCTGGGCGACCCCACGGTCGGGTCGCTGGAAAAGCCGCGATAGCTGGTCACGATGCCATTGGCGCCGGTAAGCCCGGTGCCACCAACGTCTTCCCACTTGCCGTTCTGCAAACGGCCGACCATGCGGGTCGCGGTCGAAACCTTTTCGTAATAGCTGTTGAACTGAACTGTGCCATTTTCGAACGACGGAATGCTTCCGTTCGACGACATCACAACCCGATACGCGGAATTTGCAGTGAATACCGACAAGTTCGCCCCCCAACAGTGAGTGTTGTTCCAAATGGGGGCGCCATGAAAACGCCTTGCGTATCTCCGGCAAGGCCCCGCCCCTCGCTGCCCCCATGGGTACCACAGCCCTTGATCACGTGCCAGGACCCAATTCCTTTAGGTATAGGCGGGCGGCCGGCACCTTTTCCGCCCATCCACCGCCACCGGCAGGACAAGGCGTTTGAGTTGGACGGCGGCATCACGCTAATTTGGGCGTTCTTGGCTCCATCTCCCCGAAAGTCGAATAATGAGCGCCCGAAGCCTGTTGCGCCCGCTGTTGCCGGCCATCGTCGTCAATCTGGTCCTGGCCGTGGCGGCGCATTTCGTGCTCGGCTCATGGTTTGGCTGGACCGGAAACCGCGAGGCTTTTCCGGGCTGGATCGGCAACGGCCTGCCGTTCGTCCAGTTCATGGCCGTGGCCTATCTGACCGACCGGTTCTTCAGGATTGGCGCGCTGCAGGTGACCGCCAACCGCAGGGTGCCGAAGCTGGCCCTGCAACTGGTGACGCTGCTGATCTATTTCCTATTTCTCGGCTCGTCGGTGGGCATCGTCTTCCACGAATCCATCAGCGCCGTGCTGGCCGCCTCGGGCATCGTCGGCCTGGCCGTGGGTTTTGCGTTGCGCGGCCTTTTGGCCGACGTATTTTCGGGGATCGCGCTGCATCTGGACGCCAGCCTGCGCACCGGCGACTGGATCGACGTCATCGTGCGCGGCAAGGAATTTTCCGGCCGCTTGCTGGACATCCACTGGCGCACGGTGGTGCTGGCCGACCGTAACCAGAACCATGTGCTGATCCCCAACAGCGAATTCGCCATCGCCAGCGTCGTCAACCGCTCGCTGCCGGCGGCGGCCACCGAGTTCGCCGCCCCGCTGGCCCTGCCCAGCCATTACGAGCGGGCCCGCATCTTCAACATTCTGGAAAACGCGCTGGCCCGCTGCACCGAGGCGGGCGTGGTGCTGGCCCAGCCCGCCCCCTATGTGCGCCTGGGCGACCTTGACCCCGCCACCGGCACGCTGAGCTATCGCATGACCTATAGCCTGGATCTCAGCGCCATCGGCCCGGTGAAGGCCAAATCCATCGTGTTGTCCCACGCGGTGGACTTCCTCAAGGCGGCCAATTTGCGCCTTTATCCGGTACAGCAGATGGAATTTTCGCGCACCAGCGTTCCCGGCGGCGACCGCTTCAGCGAAACCGCGGCACGGCTGAGCGTGATCGCCGACGTGCCGCTGCTGTCGGTGCTGTCCCAGGACGAGCTGTTCCAACTGGCCAGCAATTCCGTGGTGTCTCTGGTCTCGGGCGGCCAACACGTCATGCGCGCCGGGGACGAAGGCGAATCCATGGTGGTCGTGCTCGAGGGCCGGCTGCGGATCATGGTGGGCGACGCCACGGTGGCGACCCTGTGGCCGGGCGAATGCGCGGGCGAAATGTCGCTGCTGACCGGCAGCCGCCGTTCCGCCGACGTGCTGGCCGAGGGCGCGGTCGTGCTGCTGGAAATTCCCAAGGCGGCGCTGACCCCCATTCTGCAGGCCAACCCCGCCCTGGTGGAACGCATCGCCGTGGTGGTCGCCAAGCGCCAGGCCTCCAATTCCACAGGGACCCCCAGCCTGACCGGCCCCCAGGCCGCCAACCACGACGCCAACCCGCTGATCTCGAAGATCAGGCGCTTTTTCCGGCTGGGCGGTTAGAAGGGCTTTTGTTCAATTGCAAAAATACGTCGCCTCGGGTGCATTCCCGATTGATATTTCTTCAAACGCATTACACGCTGGGCGACCAACCAACTTGCAGGGAAGGCAAGTCGCAGGCAGCCGTGTCATTCGTGTGCGAACATGACGGTTCGACCGCCGCCGGGCGACTTGTGGACGAGATGATCAAGAAGACCGCCATTACCGCCGCCATCTTCGCCTTTGGCTTCAGCACCGCCGCCATGGCCGGCGGCGCCAGGCAGGATTTCGATCTGGTCAACAAGACCGGCTACACCATCGAAGAGGTCTACGTTTCCCCGTCCGCCGCCTCGGACTGGCAGAACGACGTTCTGGGCACCGGCGTTCTGAACAACGGCCAGAAGGTCCACATCACCTTCAGCCGCGCCGGCAGCACCTGCAAGTGGGACCTGAAGGTGGTCTATTCCGACAAGGAAACCGCCGAGTGGGAACAGTTCGACCTCTGCACCACGTCGAAGATCACCATCCACTACGATCGCAAGTCGGGCGAGACCTCGGCCGAATACGAATAACATTCGTCGCGGGAACTCAAGGGCCACACGCCCTTGGGTTCCCATGACGCGCCGTTATACCAAGCGGCGATGAGAACGACTCATCGCCGCTTGGACGGCCGCGTGAGGGCGGCGTTGATCGGTTCTGATCGACGCATCCTGGTATTATTGCTTCGGCAGGGCGAAGAAGAAGGTCGAGCCCTGGCCCGGCACGGATTCCACCCAAATACGCCCCTGGTGGCTTTCCGCGATCTTGCGGCAGACCGCCAGGCCGATGCCGGTGCCTTCCGTGTTTTCCGTATCCGGCAGACGCTGGAACAGCCCGAAGATGCGTTCCTGATTGTCGGGCGCGATACCAATCCCGTTATCATGCACAGACATCACCCAGGCCGCACCGACGTCGTGGCATTCGATGGCGATCACCGGCTTGCGATCGGGCGCCGCGTACTGGATGGCGTTGCCGATCAGGTTCTGGAACAGCCGCACCAATTCGCGCCGCCGCCCGCGGATGGCCGGCAAACGCGGGGAAATCGTGACCTCGGCATTGGCCTCGACGATGGCAGTGCGCAGGTTGGCCAGCACCTCGCCAACCACCTCGCCCAAATCCAGCCGCTCAAGGGGCGCTTCCTGCCGGCCGATGCGGGAATAATTCAGCAAGTCCACGATCAGCCGATCCATCCGACGGGTGCCGTCGACGGCAAAGCCGATGAATTCGCGAATGTCGTCGCTCACGTTGCCGTCAAGGCGGCGCTCGACCAGGCTGACATAGCTGCTGACCGTGCGCAGCGGTTGGCGCAGGTCATGTGACACCGCATAGGCGAACTGCTCCAGCTCGGCGTTCGATCGTTCAATGATGCGGGTCTTCTGCGCCAGTTCCCGTTCCGCCTCGATACGATCGGTCAGGTCGCGCGCCACCAGAAACACGGCGCCGTGGTCATCGGCCGGTTCCTGCAGGCTGGCCGCGCTGACCGAAACATGGCGTAGCGCGCCGCCGCCCTGGCGCATGCTCAGCAGAACATCGCGCACGCGGCCATCCGCCAAAGCAGCGGCGATCAGCCGGTCGGCGTCGTCGGGCACGGTGAACAGCGCGTTGAAGGGCGTTCCCAGCAACCCTTGGCGCGGCACCCCCGACGCCACCTCGAAAGCCGGATTGACGTCAAGCAGGCTGCCGTCGCGGGCCACGGTCGCCATGGGATCGACCGCCATCTCGAACAGCGTGCGATTATAGACGGTGACGTCGCGCAGGTGCCGGTCGCGCTTGACCGCGGCGGTGATGTCGGTGACCTGGATCAGGCAGTCGGGCTCGGCGCCTTCCGCCATGGGGCGAACCACCACCGATTGTTCCAGCGGCTCGACCCGGCTGCCGTCCCGGCTGAAAAGCGGCAGCACACGTGGGTGCAGGTTGTGCGACATCACCGTGGACAGACGGTTGCCCAGCGCGCGCTGTACCGCCGCCAGCAGGTAAGAGCCCGCCAGGGAGGGAAAGACCTCGACGATATCCTTGCCGATGGCATCGGCGGCGGCGATACCCGAGCGGTCGGCCATCCACGCATTCCACACGCCGACACGCCGTTGCGCATCCAGCACGATGACGCCGCAATCCAGGCCGTCGATGACTGTGGCGGGAAGGATCATCAGCAATATCCCGATCGCTGCATGAACGACCGCACCGCCTGGACAAAGCGTTCCGAGCCCTCGACCCCCAGGATGAACAGCAGATAGCCGCTGACATTAAGGCGGCTGACGCTGAAATCGATGTGCAGGAACAGCACGATGCGGTCGATCGATGTGCGCTGGGACAGCGAATCCAGCAGATCGGGCGGCGCGCTGTGCACCAGCAGCGGCAACGACGCCGCCGTGGTCATGCCCAGCATGTCGGAAATGGCGGCCAGGCAGGAATTCAGGATGATGTTGCCGATTTCCAGCAGCGTCTCGCGCTCGAGCTCGCTGACGTCATCCAGCGGGAAGCGGTCGTCGATGGCGGCGCGCACGATTTCCAGGCTGCTGCGCTCGGGGAAGATCAGCGCCGCCACCCCGGTCAGCGGCCCCTCGAAATCCTGGCGGATGCCGATCATCGGCTCGCCGGTGGCGGCGGCCAACTGCGACGAGGCATCTTCGTAGCTGACGATGTCCACGCGCGGCACCGCCAGTTGCACCTTCTCACGCGTCAGCTCGCCGAACGCCGCCGCGGCCTGGCCGACGCCGATGTTGAACAGTTCGGTGACGACGTCGCGCTCCATGTCGCTGAGGGTGATGGTCATGACCCGGTCCGCGTCAGGAATTCGACGATGGCGTCGGGGCGGATGGGCTTGCAGATGAATTCGATGCCGGCGTTGCGGACTTCCTCGGCCACCGCCTCCTGCACGTTGGCGGTGACCATGGCCAAACGGGCCGCCGGCTGGCGCTGCTTCAGCTTGCGCCCCACGGTCAGCCCGTCGTCGCCCGGCATATTGTAGTCGAGGAAGACGAAATCCAGCATCATCTCCTCGGCGATGCGCAGCGCCTCGGCGCCGTCGGCGGCCTCGCAAATGTACCAGTCGGGAAATTTACCGACGATGGCCGCCCGCAGCGACAGGCGCGAGAACCGGCTGTCATCGACGATAAGAATGTTCTTCGGCATTGTAAGGCAAACCTCTCCGCACGCCTGCGACTCCGCGATACCCATGATCATAGCCATTGTGGCGCGCGCAGAGAAGTGGGCGTGGACAGACCGCAGCATATCAGCCGCGCCTTGCTTTGCAACCCCAGGACGCGAGCACGGTACCAGGACCTGCCGCTACGACGCGATCAGTCCCGCGGCCGCTGCTGCAACAGGCGGCCAAGGGCGCCCAGCGCCACCTCCTGGCAGTCGTTCGCCCGAACGCACCCCTTGGATTGCGCACAGGTCAGGGCGCCGTGAACCCGTGCCATGGCGCGCGGATCGCTGCCGTCGCCAGCATCCATCATGATGCTGGCGCAGACCCAGTAATAGCACCGCAGCCCCTGATCCGGCAGCGCCCCCTCGGCCGGCGGGCGTGACTTCAGTCGCGTCATCGGGCTTCTTTCCCTTCCTCAAGCACCGCCGTCATTCAATGATGATCAGTTCGGTCAGCGCCCCGCCGATGGAACTGAAGGCCTTTTTCAGCTGGGTCTGGTCGGCGGCCGAGAAATAGCTGGCGGCGTCGGATGCGCACGCCTTGTAGAAGGCCCTGGTCGTGTCATTCACACTGCCGGTGCCGAAAGTGATCGTGTAGACGTGAATATTCCTGGCCTTCATGGCAGTGCAGGTGCTGGAAAGGTTGGAATTGATCTTGGCCTTGGCCGTGTTCTTGTCCGTTGTTCCGATCCGGCCGAACTCATCCAGGCGCCCATAGCCGGTGAAATCCGACAGCACCGCGTCATTGACCTTGTTCGGCGTGTCCTCGTTCCCCAGTTTGAAGAAATTGGCATCACCATCAGTCATCAGCACCACGGCCTTCTTGACGTTGGTGTTGGTCCAGGCGGTTCCCTCGGTAAACGGCGGTTCGGGGGACAGAACGCGCAATCCCCAGGCCATGCCGATATCGCTGAGGGTGCCGCCACGGAACCATGCCTGCATGGCGTTGATGTCGGTCGTCAGCCGGGTAATGTCGTCGGTCAACGGTGTGATGGGCGTCGGACAACCGACGTTGGGACCGGTGCTGCTGTTGCCGTAATACCACTCGGCCCGCACGCTGCCGGCGTCGCCCTTGACGTATTTGTTGTCAATGGCCGGCGCCCACACATAGGGCGTCCACGCAGCTGCAGCAGCCGTCGTGTCGGCGGTGGTGTTGGGGGCCGCCCGCTCGATCACGCAGCCCCTCCAACCCAGCACGTTGGTGGGGTCGTACACGGTACCGTCGGAAATGATCTTTTTGGACTCGGCGCCCGGGTTGACCGCCGCCGAATACGGCACCAGGGCGACACGGGAATAGCTCAGGGTTCCCGTGGTCCGGCCGCCGGACAGGGTCTTCAGCAACAGCAGCGCGTCGGTGCGCAGGGCGCCGATATTGTCGCCGGTCGTCATCGAACCGGTATTGTCCAGCACCATCGCCAGTTCCACCGTCTGGCTGCGACGCAGCGCCTTGGTGGTCCGCGACACGTTGATTTCGCTGATATTGCCGACGCCCGCCGACCATAGCGGGATGGTGCCGGTAACCGTCAGCGCCACCTCGTCGCCACCCAAGTTGCTGGGCGTGGTCTTGAAGCTGTCGGCCGTCATGGTGACCTTGGCGCCCAAGGTGGTGCCGGCGTTCATGTTGGCGTTGAAGTAGTTCACGCCCACCTGCGCCCAGTTGTCGGTGCCCAGCGATCGCCCGGCGGCCAGCATGGCCGAGTCCATGGCCACGAAGATACGCGACCGCGCCATATGGACGCGGACCATATCCAGCGCCGCCATGCACAGCAGCAGCATGACGGAAATGATCACCGCGAAATACAGGCCGACGACACCGCGCCGGTCATGCCACAGCGATGCGATGAAGCGATGCGAAACGACAGGGCGCATGATCGTTCTCCCCCTCAATTCGGCACGGGCAGAGTGAGGCAGCCGTTGGTGGGCGCGAGCAAAGTGTTCTGGGCGGACACGCGAGCGCGGAAATAGGCAGCGCGCTGGATGGTGACCACCCCCGGATTTCCGGGCCACACCCCGGCGGTATATGCGAACGGGCGGAAGCGATAGGCCACTTCGGCAACGATCAGGGTGTCGTTGTTGCCCATGTCGGGCGTCAGCCCGGTGGGGACTTTGGCGGTCGTACCCTGCAACCCCAACACGCTGCCGACGTCGATGAAATCGAACGTGCCGCGCCGTTGCCAGGCCACCCGCGCCGAGCCCGAGGGATTGTCGACGGCGCTCAGGAAGACCTGACCGTTCTTGGCCAGGCTCAGCGGCTGGCTGACCCGCTCGGCCGCCGCCATGTAGGTGCCCAGGTTCAGCGCGCTGTCGGCGGTTCGGCAGTCGATCAGGTTCGACGTCTGGCGCGACATGATGTTGGCCAGACTGGCCGCCGTCCGCTCGACCAACGACACCGCGCGGATGTAGCTGTAGGCTTCATAGAAGCCGGTCACGATCAGGCAGATCACCGGCAGCAATATGGCGAATTCGAGGGTGATCGAACCGCGGCGGTCGCGCCAGAGTGACAGCCTAAAGCTGGCTTTGTTGTCGGACATGGTGGTCACTCGTTCAGAACCAGGGCCTGACGACGGAACTCCAACTGGTCGACGCCGACCAATCGCAGAATACCGGTAAAGCCGGGCCGGGTTACGGTGAGGTCGTACAGCACGAGGCTGTTCTGCAATCCGATGCCGGGCACCAGTTTGATGCCGCCATTGGCAGGACTGGTGCCCTCGCCCGGGTCCCACTGGCCGTTGTTGTTGCTGTCCACCCACGTCGGCGCATTGGCATTGTTCAGCGCCGGATAAACGAACGTCTCGATCTTGAGGGTCGAGGAGCCGGGCACCCAGCGGGACACCCACATGCTGACGATTTCCTCGATCTTGGCTTTGCGCTGCGATTCGGTGCCCAGCGCAGACAGACTGCCGGTACGCGATGCTTCGACCAGCCCGAGTTCCACGGACGCGTCCAGAAGCATCATCAACGCCAACTCGAGGCAACCCACTGTCAACAAAAGCAAAATCGGAAAAACGAATGCGAATTCGAGTGCGATCGTGCCGCGACGGTCGTTCCAAAGTCGGCGATGGCGGGTCATGGCCGTGGAGCTCCTGCTGCCGTGCGCGAGCGCACGAAACGGTAGTAATCCAGGTTCTGTTTGACGGCCGTGCGATCCAACTCGTTGGTCAGAATGCTTTCGGCCGCCTCGTCGTTGCCGATCAAGCCATAGGCGAAGGCAAGGTTCTGCCGGGCCTGCGCCGGCGCCGACGGCGCGGTGGCGATGTCCAGCAACACGGCAACCGCCTGGCGCGGCTGGCCCGCCAACGCCAGCGACAGGCCCAGATTGCTGCGGGCGGCGGCGTTCTCGGGGTGGGCGGCCAGCGCCTTCTGGTAAAGGGCCTGCGCCTCGGCATGGCGGCCCTGGACGTCCATCACCGCCCCCAGGCCGCACAGCGGACGCGGATCGGTGCCGTCAAACGTCTGCGCGTTGGTGTAATGCAGTTCGGCTTCGGCGAATTGCCGCTTTTGCAGGGCGATGCGGCCCAGCGCCAGCTCGGGTTCCAACGCCTTGGGGCGGCGCTTGGCCGCCTCGGCATAGGCGGTGCGGGCGCGTTCGGGCTCGCCGGCCATGAAAAAGGCGTCGCCCAGGCCAAGCCGGGCGTCGTAATCCTCGGGGTTGCGCTTCAGCGTCTGCTGGAACAGCGAGACAGCGGTCTGGGCGTCGCCGCCGTCCATGGCAGCGCGCGCCAGCCGCAGATTGCTTTCGGCCGCCGGCGAGCCGACATTCGCCCCATTGGGGCTATTGGCCGCGCACCCCGCCAGCAGAACAGGCAGAACCACAGCCAGGGCCAGCATCTTCGTCCGTCGCGTCACTTGAACATCTCCATCATGCGCAGCATGGCCGGACCGCCGGAAATCATCATCACGGCCGGCAGGATCAACAGCATCATCGGCATGGTCAGCTTGGCCGCCAGCTTGGCGCCCTTTTCCTCAAGCAGCAGAATGCGGGTGGTGCGCTCGGTGCGGGCCAGCGTCTTCAGCGACTGGGTGATCGGCGTGCCGTATTGGTGCGCCTGCACCAGCGTGGTCACCAGGCTGCGCAGCGATTCCACCTTGGTGCGGTCGGCCAAGCGGCGCAGGCCCTCGACCGGGTCGGCATTCATCTGGATTTCGTGGGAAGTGATCTCGAATTCGTTGGCGAGCGGCGGGCACACCGACACCAGTTCGACCGACAGCCGCTTGATGGCCGCACTCAGGCTGTAACCGGCATTGGTGCAAATCACCATCAGGTCAAGGGCGTCGGGCAACGCCTTGTGGATGGCGCGCTGACGGTTCTTGACCATGCGGTTGAGCAACAGCTCGGGCAGCACCAGGCCCAGCATCAGCCCGCCCAGGGTCAGCATGGCCAGGATGATGATCGAGGCGTCGTCGGGCATGACATGAACGACGGCAACGCCGCCCATGCCCCCCAGGGCGCCGCATGCCAGCTTGACCGCAATGAACACCGACAAGGCGTGGGGCTGACGGTAGCCGCCGGTCAGCAGCAGATTTTGGATCTCGCCCCGTTGCTTGGCGTTGAACAGCGGCAGGCGGTCGCCCAGCGCGGCGATCATCGCACGGATCTTCGCCTGCGGCGTCTCCTCGGCCTCGCCCTGCTCCTCGGCGATGACCGAGGCGGCACCGGCGTCACGCACCACCTCGCGCGCACGATCGGCGGCACGGGCCTCGGGGCGGTTCAGGCGCATGGACAGCAGGACGATCACCGCCATCACCGCGCCCAGGGCAATGATCTGGAAGATGTCTGCGTCCATGGCGTCAGTCCTCCAGCTTGGTCATGTGGCTGATGATCCCCAGACCCAGAACGATCAGGGTCAAGGCGATCCACAGCACGCGCTGTCCGCGTTCGGTGTCGAACAGGATGTCCAGGTAGTCCGCGCCGACCAGCTTCAGCGCGCCCATCACCACGAACGGCACCATGGCGATGATCTTGGAGGCCGCGCGTCCCTGGGCGGTCAGCGCGCGGGTTTTCAGGCGCACCTCGCGACGGGCACGGATGATGTTGGACAGGTTTTCCACCGTGTCGGCCAGCGGGCCGCCGGTTTCGCGCTGCAACTGCAGGCAGACCACGAAGAATTGGAAATCGGGCACGCCGATGCGCTTGCTGGCGGCCTCCATGACGTCCTGGGCATCCATACCCAGGCGCAACGCGTCGCCCATGATGCGGAACTCGCGCCCCACCGGCGGCTGCAGTTCCTTGCCGGCGGTGACGATCGCCTGGACCACCGGCACGCCGGCGCGCACCGCACGGATGATCAGATCAAGCGCCTCGGGAAAACCGTTGAGGAATTGGGCACGGTAGCGGGCGATCAGGAAGCGATAGGTCAGCACGCCCGCCAAGGGCGCGGTGACCGGGATGGACGCCATGGCCAGCCAGATGGACTGGTCGGCCCACAGCGCCGCCGCCACGCCCGCCGCCGCCACCACGCCCGCCACCAGCAACACCCAACGCAGGCCGGCGCCACCGGTCATGTGTTCCAGCTGCTCGTGGGCGCGGGTCAGGAATTGCACCAGCGCGGATTCGGCGCCCAGGCGCTTTTTGCTGTGCTTGCGCGCCAGCTCGGCCATGTCTTCGTCGAGAGTCTGCACCACCGCCGGCGCGACCTCGGCGACGCTGTCGATGACGCGCTGACGCATGCGCGACCGCGGGCTGGAAGCGATGGCCGACCGGAACGTCTGAAAGACCAGCGCCACGAACACCACGGCGATGAAACCGCCGGCGGCAATGATGTCCTCGGGCGCGAAGGCGAAGCCGTTCATAGCTGCATCGCCTCCATCAGAGCCCGTTCCAGGCCGTAATAGGCGGCGCGCGACGCCAGCACGGGGCGCAGGCCCGAGCACACGTAAGACCCTTTGACCTCGTCGCCGTAACTGCTGTCGTCGTAGCGGAAGGTGAACAGGTCCTGGGTGATGATGACGTCACCCTCCATGCCGGCGATCTCGGTGATGTGCGTCACGCGGCGGACACCGTCGCGCATGCGCTCGAGCTGAACGATCAGCTGCACCGCGCTGGCGATTTGGCGGCGGATCGACAGCAGCGGCAGCGAGCCGGCGGCCAGCAGCACCATGCTTTCCAGACGGGTGACGGCGTCGCGCGGCGTGTTGGCGTGCAGCGTGGTCATCGAACCGTCGTGGCCGGTATTCATGGCCTGCAGCACGTCGAACGCCTCGGCGCCACGGGTTTCGCCCAGGATGATGCGGTCGGGGCGCATACGCAGGGCATTCTTCACCAGCTGCCGCTGGTCAACCGCGCCACCGCCCTCGATGCTCTCGGGGCGGGTTTCCAGGCTGACCACGTGGGGCTGTTGCAACTGCAGCTCGGCGGCGTCCTCGATGGTCAGGATACGCTCGCGCTCGTCAATCACCCGTGACATGGCGTTCATCAGGGTGGTCTTGCCCGAGCCGGTGCCGCCGGAAACGATGATGTTGGTGCGCGACGCGCAGGCCACTTCCAGAACGCGCGCCATGCCCGCCGACAGATTGCCCTGCATCACCATGCGGTGCAGGGTGACGTTGCGCTTGGCGAATTTGCGGATCGACAGGCAGGTGCCGCGAATGGCCAGCGGCGGCAGCACCACGTTGACGCGCGAACCGTCGGCCAGACGGGCGTCGACCATGGGGCTGCTTTCGTCCACCCGGCGACCGATCGAGGCGGCGATGCGCTGCGCCACGTTGGTCAGGTGGGCGTTGTCGCGAAAGCGCAGCGACGTCAGCTCCAGACGGCCATGGCGTTCCACGTAAACCTGGTCGGGGCCATTCACCAGGATGTCGGTGACGGTGTCGTCGCTCAGCAGCGGTTCGATCGGGCCAATGCCGAACATGTCGTTCAGCAGTTCGTCGACCGAACGCAATTGTTCCTGCATGGTGACCAGCAGGCGGTCGCGCGCCACGATTTCGGCGACCAGGCGCAACAGATCGCCACGCACCTGCTCACGGTTTCTGGTCACCGCCGCCGACACGTTGATCGAGGCGAAAACCGCCGTCCGCAGGGTCAGGAACGTTTCCGAACGCAGGAACGATTCGACGCCGCTTTCCGGCACCGGAGCCGGAGCGCAGACGGGCGCCGGGGCCGGGGCCGCCGGCGCGGGAGATGGCGCGCAGACCGGCTGAGGCGCCGGAGCGGCTGACGCGGCGGGCGCCGAGTTG
>DATGXU010000089.1:0-1687 GCA_035298685.1 Magnetospirillum sp.
GAGGGCGCCGCACCCGCTTACGGCTGGACCGAGGAAACGGTGCTGGCCCGCGCCGGCTTTCAAACCTTCCTGGGCGACGGCGTGGTGGTCAGGCCCCAGGCGCCGCCGCGCTATGACCTGGCACCCGGCCTGCGCGCCTGCCTGACTGAAGTGACGGCGGCCCAGCTTGCCGGCCACAACCGCGTCGGCGCCGTTGCCGGCATCGTCGCCGGCTGGCTGGACACCACGCTGCCCTTCGACACCCGATCGGTCGCGGTCCATGTGCGCCACGGCGCCGGTCAGCACGAAAGCGCCGCCGCCGTGGTGGTTGCCATCGACGGCGACGACGCCCCCCGCCCGGCGGCCCACATCGCCACCCATGAGGGCAGCGTGCTGGTCTTCGCCGTCCAGCCGGGCACGGCGCCCACGGTGCGCACCCGTGACAACGCCCATGCGGTGGTGACCGGCGTGCTGGGCCACGGCGACACCGCCGCAGCCGCCGAGACCGACCTGAATGCCGCCAGCTTCGGCATCCGTCTGGGCGCCGGTCCGGCACCGGCCGCCAAGGTGCTGATCGTTTCGGAACCCATCGCAGCGGAGGCCGGCCGATGACCGACATTCCCGTGTCCACCGGGGGCGCCGTCGCCCCCGGACAGGTTTCCTTTCTGAACGCCTGCCTGCCGCCGCTGACGGCGGGCGCCTACAGCCTGAACTGGTCGCAGTCGGTGACCGGCGTGGGCTCGACCCCACCGCCGCCCTATACCGGCGACCAGCCGTTCATCGTCAGCGGGCCGCGCTTCACCCTGCCGGGCAGCACGGTGCAGTCGGTCTATCCGCCCGCCGGCAAAAGCGGCACCTTCGGCGATTCCCTGGCCCATGTGGTACTGAGCCGCGCCACCCTGCCGTGGGAACGGCAGCCGGCGCCGTGGCTGGCGTTGCTGCTGGTCGGCAACGGCGACATCCCCGACGGCCTGGACACCACCACCGTGACCGAGCTGCTGACTCCGGCCCAGGGCGTGGTGGTGCCGGCCATCGCCCTGGACGACCTGCTGCCCGGCGAGGCGGACAGCCGCTGCAACAGCGTCGAGCTGGACGCCAAGCTGTTCGCCGGCCTGGCCCCCACGGCGGACGAGCTGCCCTATCTGTGCCATGGCCGCGAGGTGGCGGTGGACAACAAGGTGGAAGCCGCCGCCAGCGCCGACGGCCGCTACGCGGTGGTGATCGGCAACCGGGTGGTTCCGGCCAAGCTGGCGGTCGACACCGCCTTCACCGCCCTGCTGGTGTCGCTGGAAGGCCACATGGACCACCTGCCCGCCTATGGCGGCGACGGCACCACGCCGGTGGCGCCCCCCCAGGTCGCCAACGCCGACAGGGTGCGGCTGTGCGTGCTGGCAAGCTGGAGCTTCACCGCCAGCGCCTCGGCCGGCAGCTTCTCGGGGCTGATGAAGAACCTGTCGCGGCCGGGGGGCATCGACATGCTGCAATACCCCCACGACGCCCAGGTGGGCGAGCCTCTGGCGCAGAAGGCGCTGGATATCGGCTTCGTCCCGCTGGTCCACAACACCCGCAGCGGCGAGCAGACCACGTCGTGGTATCGCGGCCCGCTGGCGCCGTGCCCGACCAATCCGGCGGCGGTGGAACCGGCGCTGTTCAGCGACGCCCTGCTGCGCTACGACCCCGGCACCGGCCTGTTCGACACCTCGTATGC
>DATGXU010000090.1:0-3188 GCA_035298685.1 Magnetospirillum sp.
ACCCTGACGCCCTGACATGGCTGGCGGGGGCCGATCCCGCCGATACGCGCCCGCTGCCGCCGTTCTCGGATTTGGCGGTGGAGTTCCTGGCGGCGTTGTCGCAGGCGCTGCGCGCCGCCCCCGGCGCCCGCGCTCTGCCCGACGTGCAGACCTTCGCCTTCTGGTGCCGGCGGGCCAATCTCGACCGTCTGCGCGAGATTCAGGATCGGCGGCAATTGCGCCTGGGGCGCGGCCTGCTGTTTCACGTCGCACCCGCCAACGTGCCGGTGAACTTCGCCTTTTCCTTCGCCTTCGGTTTGCTGGCGGGCAACGCCAACGTAGTCCGGGTGCCGTCGCGGCCCTCGGCCACCGTCGACGCAATCTGTGCCGCCATGGGCGCGCTGTTGGCCGAGCCGCGCTTCCGCGACCTTGCCGCCAGCCAGGGCATCGTGCGCTTCGCCGCCGACAGCGGCTGGTCCGAGGCGTTTTCCGCACGCAGCGACGGCCGCCTGATCTGGGGCGGCGATGCCACCGTGGCCGCCCTGCGCACCATGCCGACGAAGCCGCGCTGCGTGGATGTGGCCTTCGCCGACCGCACCTCGCTGTGCGTCATGGGCGCGGCGGCGGTGGCGGCGGTGGATGCCGACGGGCTGGAACGCCTGGCCGCCGACTTCTACAACGATACCTATCTGATGGACCAGAATGCCTGTTCGTCGCCGCATCTGGTGCTGTGGCTGGGCACGCCCGAACAGGCCGCCGCCGCCGCCGGCCGGTTCTGGCCGGCATTGGCTCAGGTGGTGGCGCAACGCTATGCCCTGGCGCCGGTGCAGGCGGTGGACAAATACGCCGATCTTCTTGACGCCATCCTGGACGGCGAAGCCATCGCCGGCGTGTCCCGCTTTGGCGGCGGCCTGACGGTGGCCGATTTGTCCACACTGCCGCCTGATCTAGAGCAGCGGCGCGGCCGCTTCGGCCTGTTCCGCCAGATGGCGGCCGACAGCCTGTCGCCTCTGGCCGGCGTGTTGTCGGGGCGTTTCCAGACCATGACCTATTTCGGCGCCGATGCCGCCCAACTGGGCCGCTTCGTCACCGATCACCGGCTGGCCGGCATCGACCGCATCGTGCCGGTGGGGCGGGCGCTTGATATGGATCTGGTGTGGGACGGCTTCGACCTGATCGGCCAGCTCAGCCGCATCATCGATCTGCGCTGACCGGCGGCGCGGAACCTCCCCATGGTCTCAAGGCGATGGGGAGGTTGAAACCGGCGTCTTACGACTTCTTGACGAACTCGGACTTCAGGTTCATCGCGCCGATGCCATCGATCTTGCAGGCGATGTTGTGACCATCGGCGCCGTCGACCAGGCGGATGTTCTTGACCTTGGTGCCGCCCTTGACCACCAGCGACGACCCCTTGACCTTCAGGTCCTTGATCACGGTCACGCTGTCGCCGTCGGTCAGCACGTTGCCGTTGGCGTCCTTGATCACGCCCAGACCATCCGAGCCCTCGGCACCGGCTTCGCCAGCGGCCTGGGGGTCCCATTCATGGGCGCATTCCGGGCAAACCCACAGGCTGCCATCCTGATAAACGTGTTCCGAGCTGCACTTCGGGCACTTCAAGTCGCTGTCCATCGTCGACCTCGTTGTGAAGGGGACGGTGACCCTAAAGCACCGGCGCGCCGATAGGAAACATAAACAACCGCCCGCCACCACTTCGGCGTGAGAATGGCAGCAACTGCTTGGCCTGGGTTGGGGGCGTCGCCGATCTAAAACCGCACCGTATAGTTGGCGCTGACGATGTCCACGTGGTTGTCGTAACGGCCGCTCAGCCGGCCGCCGATCTGGTCCGGGTCGGTTCGATCGATGGCGGCCGTGTCGGCGAAGACATGGGTGTAGGACAGACTGAACTGGTGCGTCGGGCTGGGGGCGTAGCTCAGGCCCGAACTGAGCCAGTAGCGGTTGGAATCGGGCAGGCGGGCGTTGCGGAAACGGTCGCCCACGGCGGCGCGGTCAAAGGCCGTTCCCAGGTGCAGGCCCAACTGATCGCTGGGGCGATAGGTCACGCCGACCGACAAGAAGCCGGTGTCATGCCAATTCTCGGGTTCCACGGCATCCGGCCGGCCGCTGTCGAACTGCAGGCGCAGCGTGCGGAAGGCTGACCAGCGGGTCCACGCCACATCCGACATCACCGCCCATTGGGGCGAAATCTCGTGGTACAGCCCCAGGGACAAGGTGTCGGGCAGGGGGACGACCACATCGACGCCGCTATCGGCGAAGGCCGCGTTGCCCGCCAGCGCCCCCGGCACGCTGCGGAACTCGGCCTTGCCGTGGATGGCGTGGCGGATGGACGAGCGATAGGAAAGCCCCATCCGCGTCGAGGGGGTGAACTGATAGAGCAGACTGGTGGTCCAGCCCAGCGCCAGATCGGTGCCGCTTACCCGGAACAGCCCGTCGCCGGCCCCCGGCACCAGGGCGCCGAAGTTGATGGCATTGGTCTGTTGGGCATCCAGGTATCCGATCTGCAGCCCAACCGCCACCGACAGCGCGTCGTCGACGCGATAGGAAACCGAGGGGCTGGCGTTGACGGTGGTCAGGGTGGTGTCGAGGGCGTGGTAGCGGCCGACCCAGCCGTCGTCGTAAGAGGACCGCATGCCGAAAGGCGAGGTCACCGCCAGTCCCAGCCGCCAGTCGGGGGCGGCGTCCCACATCGCATAGGCCGAGCCCACCGCCACCGGCTGCGGATGATTGCCGCCGTCGGAACCGGCGACGGCGACGCCGCCGACGGTGTTCGTGCCCTCGAACCGCGAGTAGGGAGCGACCCACGCGGCGCCCAGCCCCGCCTGGCTGCCGTTCAGGCGCGCCATGCCGGCCGGGTTGTAGAACAGGGTCGAGAGATCGTATGCCTTGGCCGTCGAACCGGCCATGGCGTTGCCCATGCCGTCGGCGCTTTGCTCGCGCAGCTGAAAGCCGGAGGCATCAGCCGCGTCAGGGCCAAGGGGCAAGGCGGCCATGGCTGCGACCGCAATGGCGGCAAGCCGGATATCGCGTCTTGGCATGGACACCCCCAGCGGAGCATTGGCCCCTAGCTGTGTGCTGGCCCCGGCGGTGTCAATCAGCTCTGGCTTTAACAGGGTGCGGAAAAATGCCTTTCCGAAGCTCCCTTCCTCATTCTTGTCATGCGCGGGCTTGACCCGCGCATCCACGCGCCATCA
>DATGXU010000091.1:0-1521 GCA_035298685.1 Magnetospirillum sp.
GGCCCTGCGCGACTTCGTGCTGGGCTAAGTATGAAGGTCCTTGGCCTCACCGGTTCCATCGGCATGGGCAAAAGCACCGCCGCCGCCATGCTGCGGCGGCTGGGCGTGCCGGTGCACGACGCCGACGCCACCGTCCACCGCCTGCTGGGTCCAGGGGGTGCTGCGGTCGCCGCCATCGCCGCGGCTTTTCCCGGCGTGGTCATGGACGGCGCGGTCAACCGGCAGGAATTGGGCCGGCGGGTGTTCGGCCAGCCGGCGGAACTGCGCCGGCTCGAGGCCATTCTGCATCCGCTGGTGCGGCAGGCGGAAACCCGTTTTCTCAAACGTCACCGCCGCCTCGGCACCCCTTTGGTGGTGCTGGACATTCCGCTGTTGTTCGAAACCGGCGGCCAGCGCCGTTGCGACCGGGTGGCGGTGGTGTCGTGCCCGGCTTTCCTGCAGGCCCAGCGGGTGCTGCGGCGTCCCGGCATGAACCCGGCCAAGCTGGCCGCCATCCGCGCCCAGCAAATGCCCGATGCGGAAAAGCGCCGTCGCGCCGATTTCATCCTGCCCACGGGGGCCGGCATGCTTCCGGTCTTGCGCGGCCTGAGGCGCATCGTCACAGTGCTGCGCCAGACTCCCTGAACGGCAACGGCCATGCGCGAAATCGTCCTCGATACGGAAACCACCGGCTTCGACCCCTTGCAGGGCGACCGCATCGTCGAAATCGGCTGCGTCGAGCTGATGAACCACCTGCCCACCGGCACGGTCTATCATCAGTACATCAACCCCGAACGCAACATGCCGGACGAGGCCTTCAAGGTCCACGGCCTGTCCAACGAGTTCCTGGCCGACAAGCCGGTCTTCGCCGAGATCGTCGCCGATTTCCGCGCCTTCATCGGCGATTCGCCGCTGGTCATCCACAACGCCGAATTCGACATGAAGTTCATCAATGCCGAATTCGCCCGCCTGGGCTTTCCCGCCCTGCCCATGAGCCGCTCCATCGACACCGTGGTGATGGCGCGCAAGAAGTTCCCCGGCTCGCCGGCCAATCTGGACGCGCTGTGCCGCCGCTTCGAGATCGACAACACCAACCGCACCCTGCACGGCGCCCTGCTGGACTCGGAATTGCTGGCCGAGGTCTACCTGCAGCTGATCGGCGGCCGCCAGCCGGGTTTCGAACTGGGGCTGGGGGCCGGCAAGGCGGGATCGCAGGTGCAGGTGGTGCGGGAACGCCGCGAACCCCGCCCCCATGCCGCCCTGCCGGAAGAGCTTGAAGCCCACGCCGCCTTCGTCGGCAAGCTGAAGAAGGCCATCTGGCTGCGCGAGCCGGAACCAGCCGAGGAAAAGGCGGGCTGACGCGGTGACCCCATGCACCCGGTGAAAGCCCTGCTCCACGCGCTTGTGGTCGCGCTGGCCCTGGCGTCGTCCCCGGCATTCTGCGACGAATTCGTCGAGGAACCCGGCTTCGTCACCATCGAAATCGATCGGAAACCGGTTCGTCTGGAAGCGTTGTTCGTCAAGAAGGCGGGTGCCCAGGCC
>DATGXU010000092.1:0-4396 GCA_035298685.1 Magnetospirillum sp.
GGCGGGCGAACGGCCGATCAGCGGCAGCTTTTCCTCTTCGTCCTGCTCGGCGCCGCCGTCGGCGGGACTGTTGCGCGGCGTCGACAGGTCGCGGTTGACCACCGCCACCAGTTCCTTGAGGTCGAACGGCTTGGGCAGGTATTCGAAGGCGCCGCGCTGGGTCGCCTTCACCGCCGTCAGCAGGGTGTTCTGCGCGCTCATGACGATGATGCGCATGTCGGGGCGGATCTTCTTGATGCGCGGCAGCAGATCCAGGCCGCTTTCATCGGGCATCACCACGTCGGTGATGACCAGATCGCCCTCGCCCTCGGAAACCCAGCGCCACAGCGTCGACGCGTTGCCGGTGGTGCGCACCTCGTAGCCGGCGCGCCCCAGGGCCTGTGCCAGCACCGTGCGGATGCCGCGGTCGTCGTCGGCGACCAGAATGGTGGAAGTGGTGGTCATGGCCTAAATGTCGTCCCCCTCTTGGACCATGGGCAGCATCACGCGGAAGATAGTGCGGCGCGGCATGCTGTCGAATTCGACGATGCCGCCATGATCGCCCACGATCTTGGCCACCAATGCAAGGCCCAGGCCCGTTCCCGAGGGCTTTGTCGTTACGAACGCGTCGAACAGGTGCGGCCTCAGGTCCTCGGGAATCCCCGGGCCGTTATCTTGAATGCTGACGACCAGCGGCAGATGCCGCCGGGCGTCGGAACCCGGCACTGCCAGGCGAACGCCGTGCTGATACGCCGTCGAGATGATGATCTCGCCGCCATCGGCCGGCACCGCTTCGGCGGCGTTCTTGATCAGGTTCAGGAAAATCTGAATCAGTTGGTCGCGGTTGCCGTAAACGGGCGGCAGCGACGGATCGTAATTCTCGATGATGCGGATATTACGGCCAAAGCCGTTTTCCGCCAGCCGGCGGACATGTTCCAGCACCTGGTGGATGTTGATGGCAAGGCGGTCCACCGGCGGCTTGTCCGAGAACACCTCCATGCGGTCCACCAGGGCGACGATGCGGTCGGCTTCGTCGACGATCAGGCGGGTCAGCACGCGGTCATCCTCGCTGGCGCTGCTCTCCAGCAATTGGGCGGCGCCGCGAATGCCCGACAGCGGGTTCTTCACCTCGTGCGCCAGCATGGCGGCCATGGCGGTCACCGAGCGTGCGGCATTGCGGCTGGCCAGCGATCCGCCGATCTTGAGCGCGATGGATTGTTCGTGCAGCGACAGCACCACATGGCCCGGCGTCTCGGCGATGGGCGCAGCCTGGGCGGTGACCGTGCGATGGCCGGTGCGCGGGGTGTCCAGGGAAATGCCGTATTCCGACACCACCAGCGCGTTGTCGCGAGCCTGGGCGATCAGTGACAGCACCGGGCTGTCGGGCGGCAACAGATCGGTCACCGGACGGCCGCACAGATAGCTGGCGCCCGATTGAAATAGCTGCTCGGCGGCGGCGTTCACGTACTGGATGACGTCGCCGCCATCAACTGCGACCACGGCCGAAGCCAAGGCGCCCAGCACGACGGCGGGGTCCATGGTGGCGCCCACGGCGCGGGGGCGGAACACGGCAGTTGCCTTTCCCATCACGCGGCAGCCTTTTCCAACAGTGGAAGATAAAAGGCCAGAATGGCCTCGCGTACCTTGTCGGCGTCAGACATGTGGTTCACTTGCGCGCGGAAATCAGCCGACCCGTGCAAGCCCTTGGAATACCACGCGATATGCTTGCGCGCCATCCGCACGCCGGTCTCGCGGCCGTAATGGCTCAGCATGGCGTCGAAGTGCTCGAGCACCGTTTCCAGCTGCACCGCCAGCTCAGGGTCGGGCAGCCGCTCGCCGGTGGCGAGGAAATGGGCAACTTGACCGGGCAGCCACGGGCGGCCATAGGTGGCGCGGCCGATCATGACGCCATCGGCCCCCGATTGCTCCAGCGCGTCGCGAGCATGATCTTCCGATTCGATGTCGCCGTTGACGATCACCGGAATCGACACGGCCTCCTTCACCTGCCGCACAAAGCCCCAATCGGCGGTGCCGGTATAGAATTGCTGGCGGGTGCGGCCGTGGATGGTGACCATCTTGATGCCGCATTCCTGGGCAATCCGCGCCAGACGGGGGGCATTCAGGCTGTTGTGGTCCCACCCCATGCGGCATTTCAGCGTCACCGGAATGTCAACCGCCTTGACGGTCGCCTCCATCAGGCGGCCGGCAAGCACTTCGTCCTTCATCAGGGCCGAGCCGGCTTCACCCTTGACCGCCACCTTCTTGACCGGGCAGCCCATGTTGATGTCGATGATGGCTGCGCCGCGATCGGCATTCATGCGCGCCGCCTCGGCCATCACCTCGGGCTCGCAGCCGGCAAGCTGGACCGAAATCGGCTGTTCGACGTCGGTGTGGGCAACCATCTGCATGGTTTGGCGGGTTTCGCGGATCATCGCCTGGCTGGCGATCATTTCCGACACCACCAGGCCGGCACCCATGCGTTTGACCAGACGGCGGAACGGCATGTCCGTCACCCCGGACATGGGGGCAAGGATCACGGGGTTGTCCAGGGACACCTGGCCGACGGCGAAGGGTTGTTTAACGCGTGTTTGCATGGGTGCGTATTTATTATGCAGACCATGCCTAGTGCAACGGCAAAAGCCGTTTGAGCTTGAGCAAAATGGTAGCTTTTTTCTAAAGCAGAACTTGCGTGACGAATTTCACGCCGGGAAATGCCAAAATCAGCAGCAGATAGGCAACCAGAACCACCCGCGCGGCGACGCGGCCGCGCACGCCGCAGACGCGATGGCCCAACAGCAGCGCGCTGATCAGGCCGAATGCGATCAGCGACAGCAGCGTCTTGTGGTCCAGCCGCCAGATGACCCCGGTTTCGAAATACTGGATAGCAAGGCCGGTGGCGATGCCCAGCCCAAGGATCAGGTCGCTGGCAAGCAGCAGCCAGCCCGACAGACGTTCGGCATCCACCACCGCGGGCAGCATGCGGGTCAGTCGCGTGGGGCGCTTGCGCTTCAAGGCCCGTTCCTGCAGGAACACCGCCAGCGACGCCACCGCCGCCAGGGTCAGCAGCGAATAGGTCAGCACCGAAACCAGGATGTGCAGATCGATCCAGATGGCCGGCGCACCGCCTGCCATGGGACGGGGCTCGCCTCGGGCGATGGAGGCAACGATGCCGACCGCCGCCAGATAGGGCATCAGCAGCGGCCCCAACCGCCAGCACGATGGCGTTGCGGCGGCCAGGCCGGCGAACAGCGCGGTGGTGGCGGCCACGCTGACCCACAGCGCGGTGCCCAGGTCCGTTTGCCATGCCCCCGCCACCAGGGCCACCGAAAAAGCAACGGTGCCAACGAGGGCAACGCCGACCACGGCCCAGAACGGGCCGTCGCGGCGCGCCCCGGCGCGCAAGGGAACAAGCGCGGCGGGAACGAGAGAGGCCAGGGCTACGGCGTTGAGGAGAATGGGCATGGACATGGCGGCGACTATAGCATTGTTTGCCGCCGGGAAAAGGCCAAGGGTGACACGGCGCACTCTTGGCAGACGCCGTTCGGGCGCTTAGGCTGCTCGGCCGTTCCCCAAGGAGAATGACGCATGCCCAAGGTCGTGGCGTTGGTGGTGGCGGCCGGTCGCGGCCGCCGGTTCGGTGGAGACGTTCCCAAGCAGTACCAGGATCTGGCCGGGCGGCCGGTCCTGCGGCACACCTTGGCCGCGCTTGCCGTCAACCCGCAGATTGACGCCGTGCGCGCGGTGATTCACCCCGATGATGCCGACCTTTATCGCGAGGCGGCGGCCGGGTTGGACCTGCTGGACCCCATTGCCGGCGGCGCCACCCGTCAGGATTCGGTGCGCCTTGGGCTGGAAAGCCTGTTGCCGCTGGGGGTCGAGGTGGTGCTGATCCATGACGGCGCCCGCCCCTTCGTCGACGCGGGCACCATCACCCGCGTGATCGCGGCGCTCGACAACCATCCCGGCGCCATTCCGGCCGTGGCGGTGGCGGACACGCTCAAGCGCGGCGTCAACGGCATGGTTGGCGCCACCGTCGAGCGCGCCGGACTATGGCGGGCGCAGACACCGCAGGCCTTCCGTTTCTCGCATATCCTGTCGGCCCATCTGGCGGTTGCCGGCCATGAGCTGACCGACGACGCCGCCGTGGCCGAGCATGCCGGCCTTGGCGTGGCCCTGGTCCAGGGCGCCGAGGAGAACTTCAAGATCACCACCGCCGCCGACCTGGACCGTGCGCGCCGCGCCTTCGCCGGGCCGGGCGAGACCCGGGTGGGCACCGGATACGACGTCCATCGTTTCGCGCCGGGAACAGGGGTGTGGCTGTGCGGGGTTCAGGTGCCGCATGATGCGGGCCTGGAGGGCCATTCCGATGCGGACGTCGCCCTGCATGCCGCCACCGACGCGGTGCTGGGCGCCATCT